>DAOTYC010000204.1:0-6787 GCA_034435095.1 Anaerolineae bacterium
TTCCTCCACCATAGACCAGACATTGCACGGAAATTTACGGCGAGGTATCCCCCGCGACGATCACTGCCGGGTTGCCCCAGCCGGCCCAGTCCCAGTCGTTGCTCTGCAGGGGATAGGTACGGAAGGTGAGGGTGATCTGCTGACCGGCGTAGAGGCGCAGATCGATCCGCGCGTCGTGCCAACGGCGGTCTTCGGGCACGTTCTTGGCATCGATGGCCTGATAAAAAATCACCTCTTCCCTTCCTCCATCATCGGCAGAGACGATAAACTCGACGCCGTCGCCATATTCAGGCAGCCAGATCTCTGGGTGAAGCGCTGGCGAAAACTCCAGGACAGCACCAGGCGGGACAGTCAAAGGATAAGAAACGCTCGAAGGCGGATGCATCCACAGCACAGGGCGCGCTTCGCCGCCCAGGCCAAACCAGCGGATATCCACGTACTCGCTCTCCGGCGTGTTCACCACCGCCCGCCCAGAGGCAAGTGTCAGGAGCAAATCCTCCGCAATGCGTTCCCTTCCGGCAGGTAGAGGAGGCAGAGGTCCGGTCACAGCCCGCGCCGCGATCGGCGCGGGGAAGGCTTCCCACTGCCTCAGCATGTTGGCGGTGGTGAAAAATGTCGTCAAAACCAGGAAGAGAGCGACAGCCTGTTGGGCGGCGAGCAAAACCCGTCGCTGGCGCAAAAACGGCACCTCTAACAGGAAAAACCACAGCAGGCCAACTCCGCTGGCGGCTATGAGCACCAGCAGCGTCGGTTTTTTCAACCAGGTGGGCTTGTACTGGCTCATGCGATTGAGCACCTGGTCGTAGGGTGCCCACCACCGGGCAAAGGCCAGGCGGGCCGCCTCACTCGCGCGCAGGGGGGAAAGCGGACGGTAATACAGGCGGAAAGCCAGGTCAGCCTCCACAGGTGTATTGTTGAGGAAGAGGGCGCTCTGTGCAAAGACATCCGCAGGGAGCACATCCGCGCTGATGCGATGAGAGGAGCCGTTGGCCGGGGCCAGCAGGCGCAGGGTATAGTCCCGCTCGCGGCTGTCGGCCAGCGGCGCCCAGGCCACCATGTAGGTGGTTGGAGTCTGGGCCACCGCCAGCGTGACGCTGTAGGCTGTCCCTCCATCCAGCGGCTCCAGGAGCACGATGGCCGGGTCACCGGACGTCTGGGCGGTGAGGCGCAGGCTGACACCAGCCAGCCCTGCGCCGGGGCTGTGGAAGGTCTGCGCCACCTGATTGGCCCCGAACACGTCGGGCAGGGGGATGGCCTCATCGGCGGTGAAGGACGGGCCGAGCGGGAGACACCAGGAAGTGAGCGCAGGCAGCACCACCGCAGCGCCTATGTAGAGCAGGAGCGCGGCCAGCAAAAGGGGCCAGCGACTTCCAGGGCAAAACAGGATCGCTCGAGGCAGTACATGCTTCATAGATCAGGGCCCAAGCACGTAATAGCGCGGAATGATGACGTTGAACATGACATAGAGATGAAAAAGAATGGCAGTGAATTGTATCACGATGTGTCCTGCTGGATGCCATTTGCGCGGCACGAATGTCAGCAAGCCGACTGCCATCAAGGTCATCTGACTGATCAGAGGGGCGAAAAAGTAGCGGCCCTGACTCGGCTGGTGAACACCGAACTGGCGGTAAAGCGCCAATCCGGGTACAACAAAGCCCAGAAGAAAGGTAAGTATGTATACAGCCTGGACCAACAACGACCAATCTGTTTGGGACGGTCTTCTGCGTGACCAAGCAGCGGTATAGGCGATGACGCCGGCGGCAGCAATACAGACCACGATGCGTAGCAAATGGTAAACTTCCGTCTTGAGCGGCGTATCAAGCCAACCAAAGTTCCCCCAGTAGCTCTCGAAGAGATCCTGGGTCAGGCGGTTCCCGTAGACCCACAAGTACTCACCTAACGTGGCATCTGGCTGGGGCGTCATATTGGAGTGGAGTTCGGCATAGAAAGGATTTTTGTTGAGCAACTGGTTGCGCACGAGCGACCATCCTCCCACAACCAATGAGACCAGGGCTATGAGAATAAGAAATAAGGCCAGCCGGCGCAGGACGATTCTGCGTCGCACGAACTCGAGCGCAGCGACCAGTGCCAGCGGCGGGAACAGGAACCAGATTTGGGGCTTTGTCAGGATACCAAGGCCTATCACAAGCCCCAAAGCCACTGCGCGCCGCGTCGTGAACCCCGATTTAACGACGAGTAGCAGTACATATGTCCCCCAAGACGACAGTGCAACAAGCAAGATGTCGGTGTTGACCACAGAGGCGATAAAGGTAAACATGGGATGAAAGCTGACCAGCACGGGGACAGTGACCCACATCTGCTCCTGGTCGGGGAAGGTGAGCCGCGCAATGCGATAGGCCAGCCAGACCGTGAAGGCTGTGAGGAGAACAGAGACCTGGCGCACAGCAAAGAGCCGTGTGAGAATGTTGCCACCATAGACCAGGCGGTACATGATGGTGCCTATAATGTAGTAGAGCGGCGGGACAGTCGTCGCCGTGCTGTACGAGTTGGGGGTGCGCCGGTCTTGCATAGGAATGGCCCGCAACAGCGCTTCGTTGGGACCATCAAGACCTGTGGCGAATTCCAGTTGACCTCCTGGACGAAAAGCGACGAGCCACATGCCAGATTGGCGCATTGAGGTTTTCACCTCAAGAGAGATGCAGTCGTCATTCGGCCTTGGGAGCCGCCCGTTCTCGGCTATGAACTGGACGACGGCGAAATGGGAAGGCTCATCAGGTGCCTGCCAAATTGGCACGGCAGCACTCCACAAGGCTCCTTTAACCAACGTCACACCGAGAATGATGCCGATGAGCCAGGAGATTCTTGCTTCTCTACGTTTCGCTGTTGCTCTCATCTTCTCTATGATTTTGGTCTGCCAGCGCCTGCACACCAAGGATGCTGGTTGAAATCAGGCCTAGCAGAAGTGGCCAGCCTGGAGCAAATAGTCGCTGAATAACCGCTGCCGAGAGAGCAACCTCCTGCGGAATTCCCACACGGAGCAACAGGAGAGTAAGGCTGGCATCCCGCACGCCCAACCCCAAGGGAATCAAGGAAATATAGCCGGCAGTGATTGACATGCTAAGGATGATACTCGTGGTCAAGAGAGAGGGGGGCGTGCTAAAGACTTTCAGGACAAGCCATAGGCGCCAGCCCTGCACAAGTAACATCAGCAGATCCAGGCTGATGACAGCCATAATAGTCAATGGTGACAACTGATGCAATCCAAGTTGGAATTGGCTGGCATAGTTTGCCAGCCGCGCCAGTAGGGGCGCCAGGGGTAGATGCTTCAGGCGAGGCATCAGGCGGCCGAACGGAAGGAGCAGCATCAACACAGTTCCTCCCGTCAGACACAGGATCAACACAATAGGTGCTATCAGGCCAAGGTCAGGGAACAAGAGGGCGATCCCGGCGACGGATATCAAGGCTGGGACCAATATACCAACGAGGGCCTCTACTGTCACCAGCGCCATGCCTTGGGTTGCCGGGATTCCCATCATCGAACGGTATAGATAGACACGTAGGGGGATAGCCACATTGACTGGCGTGACATAGTTGGCGGTCAGGCTAGTCGTGAGAACGAGATAGGCTTTCCACACGGTAGTCTGATGCCCACTTCCCCTGATCAATACATAGACTAGTAACACATAGCAGACCGTTTCCATGATAGTGAGCAGAGTGATCGGGATCAGTGCTGCCAAACCTGCCTGACCGACGACCGCCCAATCAACATCACGCAACAGGTAAGTTAACAGAAGGCCGCCGGCTACACAGATAAAAACAGTGGCAGCCAGTGTGATCCACACGCGGAAGCGAATCCTTGAGCGAGGGCGATCGGATGCCATCAATGACTCACTTGAGACGACAGGCAACAATGTAGTAGCCTGCAAAACGATTGAGGAAGGAGGTTGACAGGGCACGTTCGAGTTTGGTCAGTAACATGCGGATAAGCGGCATCTGTTGCGCAGGGGGTAGGATACATACATCAGCCCGAGCAATCAGCTCGCGCATCTGAGGGGCGGTCTCAAGCATGAGAACCTGCTTTTCCCACCCTGTGCCGTGTGTATACTCTGCAACTTGACGCTGTCGTTCATTGCGGTTACGCACACGACAGGCAAACACAAACCGTAGGGCTGGGCTTTCTCGACCACAGAAGTCAACGGCGGTGATCAAAGCTTCCAGAGTAGCTGAGTCCCTATACTCGCCTGCACAGAGCACAACAGGCGCTTCGGGCGGGATGCCAAGCTCACGCCCGATCTCGTCCCCTTTGAGACCGGGGTTATGAGTGAGGGTCAGAGCACTGGGTACACGCCGAAGACGCAGCAGGCTGGAGGCTATCGTCGCCGGAAGGAGATTAGGTGCGAAGAAGAACCGCAGAACATCAACCGGTGGACTGGTAAGAAGATATACAAAGAGGCGAATCTTTTGCAGAAGACGAAACCGACGATTGGTGTAGATCGGCCTGGCAACAAGCTTCTTGGATTCAGGAGTGAAATTGCGCAGCACAGGAATACAGACGGCATGCCGCTCCGCCAGATGAGTGGCTGGAGCATAGGCCGTGTTCATGCTGCCGCTATCCCACGGCGACGCAATGGGACGGCTGGCTATCAGAACGTTCATGCCTGCCCTTCCTGCTGCTGGTCCTCGGGGGTCTTTGTCTGCAGGTTTGTTTCCAAGAGACTTTTATACAGCGCGAGAGTCCGTTGGACAATACTTTCTGTGTCTTTGCCGTGCTTCCGTAACAGTTCAAGAGCCCCTTGAGTCAAGCGCTGTCTTTGATCCCTCCTGTCGAGCAGGTAGAGGATCGCTTCAGACAGAGCCTGGTAGTCTTGCACTTCGATCAGATAGGCATTCTCCCCATGGGTAAAAAGCTGTTCTGTTCGCCCAGCACGGGTGATGATACAAGGCACCCCCATATGCATCGCTTCGGCAATGGTCATGCTCCAGGCATTCTCCACAGGGCTGAGCGCAACAAACAGGTCGGAGAGAGCCAGAAAGCGCCCTACGTCCCTGCGCGCTCCCAGGAGACACACCGCGCGTTCGATGCCGAGCTCACCCACAGCCGTGCGCACGGCAGGGGCCAGCGGCCCATCGCCAATGATGACGAAGCGCGTCTGCGGGCGTTGGGCCAACACGAGCGGCATGGCGCGAACGAGCGTCAGTGGGTCCTTGAACTCGTTCAATCGGCCAACAAACGTGACCACTTGCTCGCCCGCCTGCAGACCGATTTCCTCAGCCGCTCCGCTTGCTTCCATACCCGGCCGAAACAACTCTTCATCGATAGGCAAAGCGATTGACTGGTAACCAATCTCCATCTCCCGTAGCAAGGACTCGGTCTCCGTCGCTGCGGCGACTACCGCATCCGCCCATTTCAACACCGGACGCACCAGCGGCACCGGCAGCGCACGAACATCCGTCCCATGCACGGTGACGATGAGTGGAATCCGGTACCAACGCCGCAGTAGCAGGCCAATCCAGCCCAGCGGCGCCCAATGAACGTGGATCACGTCGCAGCCAGCGCAGCAGTGCCATGCCGCCCACAGGAACGCTGCCAGGAAGAAAGGAATGAGGCCAGCTACCCACAGATGGCGACGGAGGTTGCCTGGTATCCCATCGCCATAGGCCAATTTCTGCCAGCGAGCAGGCCAGGCATAGACAAAGCGGTGAACAGAAAGCAACCCTTGAACCTCGTGGCGTGGGGCACGCCCATCGTGCGGGGCGACGACGACAACCTCGACGCCTCGCTTTGCCAGCTCGCGAGCCAGGCCGTAGACAAATGTGCCGGCAAAGTCGTCCCCGTGCCGGGGATAGGACGTGGTGAGCATGCAAACACGCATAGGGCTAACGCAGGGTGCGATTGTATTCCATATCGAACCACATGGCAAAGAACAGCGACTGTAGCCCGGCAATCGCGCTGGACATCAACGCCAGCGCATTGGTGCGCGGGATGAGGCCGGTCATTGCCCACACCACCGACATGCGCACGCCCAGCACAAAGGCCGCCACGAGCAGAAAGAACGCCAGGGCATAGAAAAAGACCAGCGGATGAAAGTCACGGATGACGTACTTTTCCCACATCCGCCACAGGAAGCACTTGCCCAGCAGCCACGAGAGGCGGGGAATGACCCGGCCCAGGCGAATGCCCGACTTTTCGCCGATGTTGTAGATGGGGCGCACGGGCACATCGCGCACGCGCATGTCATAGATGTTCAGCATCACCAGCAGGTGGTTGGGGTAGCCGTAACGGGGGTACAGCTTCTCCAGCGGCAACATCTCCAGCGCCCGGCGCGAGATGGCCGTGTAGCCGGTCTGGGAGTCGGCCACATGCCAGTAGCCGGAGGCGATCTTGGTCAGCAGTGAGAGAAAGGCGTTGCCCAGGTAACGGTAGCGAGGGATCAGCCGCCACGCCTCGCCGGTGAAGAGACGGTTGCCTTTGACGTAATCGGCCTCGTCACGCACCACCGGCCCAATGATAAGGGGCAGCTCCGCCGGGTCCATCTGCGCGTCGCCGGCCATCACCGCCACCACATCCACCCCCCGCTCCTGCGCCAGCCGATAGCCGCTGACAATGGCCGCCCCCACCCCACGGTTGACCTGGTGCCGCAGCAGCACCAGCCGTTCCCCCAATCGCTTGCGGTAGGATTCGACCACCTCCGCCGTGCGGTCGCCGCTGTGGTCATCCACCACGACGATCAGGTCAACCAGGTCAGGCATCGTCTCGATGACCCGACCGATCAGCAACTCCTCGTTGTATGCTGGCACGACGACCGCAACACTCGCTCCCTCGAAC
>DAOTYC010000205.1:0-14032 GCA_034435095.1 Anaerolineae bacterium
AACAAGTTTGTCGTGCCGCAGTTGGGCGAGCGTGAGTTCCTGAAAGACAACGTGGTCATCACCGGCCCGCCCACCGTCTTCGACATCAACAACATCGACGAGTACAACTTCTAAATCAGGCTGTTCAGGGACGGCAGGGGGGCAAGCCCCCTGCCGTTCAGCCAGACATGCGGGGCAGCTTATCCATAAATCGCCGATGGGGGCTGAACGTCATTCTGAAAACCTTCGTAGTTTGAGTTTCTTCGCTGATCATGATATACTAAACCAGGTTATGCACTTGTCTAACCAGTAGAACTGTGCCTTCATTGGCCAGGGGAGATGCGGCGCATGTTATTTGACGCGATTAAGAGCGAAAAATTCGCCGAAAAGATTGCCCAGCGGATCATGCAGACCATTGGCTCTGGCGAGTTGAAGCCAGGCGATGCGCTGCCCCCGGAGCGTGAATTGGCCGCCAGCTTTCAGGTCAGCCGCGCCGTTGTCCGTGAGGCGTTGGGCATGTTGGCCGTGCGCGGCCTTATCAGAATCCATCAGGGCAAGCCCACTCTCGTCAATGACGTAGCTCACTGGAACACGCTGGACCCCCAGGTGTTGCTGTTGCTGCGCAAGACCGGCACGTTCCATGAGCTGATGGAGCTGCGTTTCATGGTCGAGCCAGAGGCCGCCGCCCTGGCAGCTCAGCGGGCCACTGACGAAGAGCTATTGAACCTGCGCCCTTTCCTCGACCCGTCCCACAACGTCTCGATGGAACGCCACGTTGAGGCCGATACGGCTTTTCATCACGGCATTGTGCGGGCCACCCACAACGCTGTCCTGCTCATCGTCATGTCTTCGGTGACCGACCTGCTGCGAGAAAGCCGCCGACTCACTTTTCAGGCGCCGGGCGCCATCCCCAGAGGCGCAAGCTGGCACCAGGCGATTCTGGCCGCTCTGGAGAAGCGCAACCCAGACGAAGCACGCCAGGCCATGATAGGCCATTTGAAGCAAGTGCAGGATGCCCTGTTCGATTTTGAAGAGGCTCATCCGAGCCTGGACAGTCAGGTCTGGTTCCCTGAGCTGGTTTGATCTGCCGCTGGTTTTGTTTTATCATTATGTTTCGATGGGGAGATAACAAAACTTCATGGAAAATAAACCAATTCTCAGCGTAAGAGGCATCATCAAGAGGTTCGGACGTGCCCAGGTATTGACTGACATCAATTTGGACCTCTACCCCGGCGAAATCCATGCCCTGGTGGGCGAGAACGGCGCCGGCAAGTCCACGCTCACCAAGATCATCAGCGGGCTGTACCCACCCGATGCCGGACAGATCATCCTTGATGGCAAGACAGTGACCGTCCCCTCCCCGGCTGCCGCGCAGAGCATGGGTATCGCTTTGATCCATCAGGAGCCGCTTTCGTTCCCAGACCTGGATGTGGCGGAAAACATCTTCATTGGGCGGCAACCGCGTAAAGGCAATGTCATTGACTGGGCCACCATGTACAACGAAGCCCGTCGCCTGCTGCATGACCTGGGGGTGAACATCGAGCCGCGCGCCAAAGTGCGCGGCCTGTCCATTGCTGACCAGCAGATGGTGGAAATGGCCAGCGCGCTGTCTCAAAACGCCCGCATCTTGATCATGGACGAGCCGACGGCCGCGCTGACCCCCAGCGAAGTGCATGACCTGTTTCTCATCATGCGTCGGCTGAAGAAGCAGGGCACAGCCATCCTGTTCATCAGCCACCGTCTCGAGGAAGTGTTTGACATCGGTGACAGGATTTCCGTGCTGCGCGACGGCGAGATGGTGGGTCAGGTCACGCCAGCGCAAAGCAGTCGTTCTGAAGTTGTGCGCATGATGGTCGGCCGCCCACTCAGCGCCCTGTTCGAGAAAGAACAGATGGCCGATTTTGGCGAGCCGCGCCTGGTGGTCAAGAACCTGACCACGTATGGCCTGTTCTACAACATCTCCTTCGAGGTGCGCGCCGGAGAAATCCTCTGTCTGGCTGGACTGGTCGGCGCGCGTCGCACCGAAGTCGCCCGCGCCATCTTTGGCATCGAGCCGCCCGATGAGGGCGAAATCTGGCTGGACGGCAGGCGTGTCCACATCCCCAACCCGAAGGTCGCCGTACAATTGGGCATGGCCTACGTGCCGGAAGACCGCCAGAAACACGGCCTGCTCCTGCCCATGCGCATTGACCAAAACATGACGCTGCCCATCCTGCGCGAGGTCAGTCGCCTGGGCTGGCTGGACAGTGCCCAAGAGGCGGCCATCGCCCGCGATTGGCAGAGCAAACTGGACATTCGCATGCGCAGCCCCGAGCAGGCTGCCTGGGAGCTGTCCGGCGGCAACCAGCAGAAAGTCGTCCTCTCCAAGTGGCTGCTGACCCGGCCCAAAGTGCTGATCCTGGACGAGCCCACCCGCGGCGTTGACATCGGAGCCAAAGCCGAAGTGCACCACCTGATGAACGAACTGGCGCATCAGGGCATTGCCATCCTGATGATCTCATCTGAGCTGCCCGAAGTGTTGGCCATGAGCGACCGCATCCTGGTCATGCGCGAGGGCCACATGATGGGCGAATTCAGCCGCGAAGAGGCCACACAGGAGAAAGTAATGGCCGCCGCGGTCGGGCAAATCGAGAAGGAGACGCAACTATGACCACCCAATCACGGACGTTCATGGCGCGCGGCCGCGCCAATGTAGCTGTCGCTCTGGCGAAATTCCGCGAAATCGGTATCGTGGTGTTTATCGCCGCCCTGGTGATTGTAGCCACTGCCGTCGAACGCCGGTTCTTCTCGCTCGGCAATTTCCAGAACATTCTGCTGGACATCTCCATTCTGGCGATTGTGGCCTGCGGCCAGACGATGGTCATCATCAGCCGCAACATTGACATCTCGGTCGGTTCATCTCTTGGGCTGTGCGGCATATTGGTCGGGTTGATGTTCAAGTTCAACCCACAGGTGCCGATCGCGGCGGGGCTGGCTATGGGTGTTTTGTTGGGACTGGCACTGGGTTCGGTCAACGGCGCGCTGGTCACGCAGTTCAGAGTGCCGCCGCTGATCGCCACGTTGGGGACGTTGAGCGTCTATCGTGGGCTGGTGTTCCTCAGCAGCGGCGGCCGCCAGGTTGACCCCAACGACATCCCGCCCGACCTGATCGCCATGGCGCGCACTGGCCCGCTGGGCATCCCGTGGATCGTGCTCATCGCCTTCCTGGTCGCGATAGTGGTAGGCCTTTTCCTGCGCTACACCCGCCTGGGCCGCGACATCTACGCGGTGGGCGGCAACCCCACCGCCGCCCGGCTGCGCGGGATCAACGTCAACCGTGTCGTCTTTCTGGTCTACTTGATGACCGGCGGCCTCGCCGGACTCGCCGGCGTTCTATACGCCGGCCGCTACGGCACGGTCAACCCGGCCGACGCCGGCGTCGGCTTCGAACTCACGGTTATCGCGGCCACGGTCATCGGTGGGACCAACATTTTGGGCGGGTCAGGCAGCATTTTGGGAACGGTGCTGGGCTCGCTGCTGCTGGGCGTGCTCAATAACGTGTTGGCCATCACCAACGTATCGGGCTTCTACCAGAAATTTGCGCAGGGGTTCGTCATCCTGCTGGCCGTCATCGTGGATGCCATCATCCACAATCAGTTGCAAAGCAGGAAATAGTCCCATGTTATGCCCAGTCAAGAAGGAGTGAGTGAGAGTGACCACTTCAGCCATATCCCGCCAGAACCAGGCCAGAGTCTCGTGGTTTCGTCGCCTGCTGTCGAACCGTGAAGTCATCACGTTTTGCCTGCTGATCGCTGCTTTCTTCATCAGCTCCCGCCTGTCGCCCTACTTTCTGGACATTCACTATATCTTCGACGCCACATCGCTCTATACCGAGATCGGCGTGATGGCCCTGGCGATGACTTTTGTCATCATCAGCGGCAACATTGACCTGTCGGTCGCTTCGATGCTGGCCGTCACGGCAGTCTCGTTCGGCCTGCTGTACACGCGGGTCGGCATCCCCATGCCCATCGCCATTTTCATCGCATTGGTGATGGGTACCGTGTTGGGCACACTGAATGGCCTGATCGTGACCCGCTTCAAACTGCCGCCCATGATTGTCACGGTGGGCTCACTGGCTCTCTACCGCGGGCTGGGACAGATTTTCTTGGGTGATCACGCTGTCACCGGCTTCCCCGAATCGTTCTACGGGCTGGACATGCGCTATGTCGGCAATTCGCCGATCCCTTACCCCCTGGTCATCTTCTTGACATTGGCCGTGGTCTTCGGCCTGATCCTGCACAAGACCACCTTTGGCCGCATGGTCTACGCCGTGGGCACCAACCAGGACGCGGCCCGCTTCTCCGGCATCGCCGTCGACCGGGTGAAAGTCATCTGTTTTGCCATGTCCGGCCTCATGGCCGCCTTGGGGGCATTGATGATGACCTCGCGTCTAGCCAGCGCGCGCTATGACATGGCAAATGGCTGGGAGCTGGACGTCATTACGGCGGTAGTTCTGGGGGGCACCGACATCAACGGTGGGCAAGGGAGTATCCTCGGCACGGTGCTGGCCCTGTTCCTCATCGGCATCCTGCGCAGCGGCATGGGCCTGGCCAACATCAAAATCGAATATCAGTTGGTCGTCATCGGTTCGCTGCTCATCCTGTCCATCATTATCCCCAACATCGTCCGCCGGCTGCGCGGCGCGTGAAGAGCCGCGCAGCTCAGCCCGTCGTGGGAGCGAACACAGGCGCAGGCCGCGGGCGAGGCGACTCGCGGCGGCGGATCATGGCGTCGTGGAGAGGCCGCCCCCGCTGCGGGGGGAGTCGGCGGCAGATTGCTCCTCCTCGCTGAAATAGTCTGGGTACAGCCTTCGGGCGCATTCAGGGCACAATCCGTGCGAGAAGACGATGTCCGCATTTTCATGCAGAAACCGCTCCAGATGCAACTGCTCGAACATCAGTTCATCGGATACCGCCCATACTTCTGCACCGCTTCGACCATGGCCAGGACGTTTTCGGGCCGGACATAGCTGGCCAGGCTGTTGCCGCTGGTCAGGATGTAGCCACCGCCAGGCGCGATGTCCTGGATCAGTCCGCGCACCTCGCGTTCCACTTCCGCGGGCGTCCCCATGCCCAAGATGTTTAAGTCCACATTGCCCAGCAGGCACAGGCGGTCGCCGTAGTCGCGTTTCATCGCTCGGATGTCCATCGCGCCTTTTTCGATGGGGTGCAGGCCGGCGATGCCCAGGCTGAGCAGATCGTCCAGGATGGGCAACAGGTTGCCGTCGCTGTGGATTACCCACGGGATGGCAATTTTGGGCGCTACACGCCGATAGCGGGGCAAGATGACCTCACGGAAGACCTGCGGCGAAAACAGGGGCGCGGTTTTGAAGGCCATGTCATCGGTGGTGACATACACGTCGAAGCCTATCTGACAGACCCGCTCGGCGACGGCTTCGCTCCAGTCAAAGTAATAGTCCAGCACCTTCTCCACCAAGGGAAGATCGTCGTACAACATCGTGCAGAACCCTTCCAGGCCCATGCTGAGCATGGCCGAAAAGACGCCAATGCGGGTCACAAACCACGCGCTGAACTCACCCTTGTTGTCCACAAATCGGCGGGCTTCGTCGTACAGCGAGTCATCGCGCGGGTCCGGCGCCTGCAACAGCGACAGGTCCGCTTCGGTTTTGATCATCCCTTCGCCGTAGAACAGCCGGCCGTCCTGGCCCACGCGGCGATGCACGTACACCGGCGGCCGCAGCACATAGCCAATGTTGTCCAACTTGAGGAAAGAGGCCAACGCCTTGGCTTCTTCAACCGAGTAAGTGTTGGTCTCCAACATGCCCGGCGGGAGCTGTGGTTCGCCCCAGCCCAACCAGCGGGCCGCCAGGGCGCGGTCCACCGCCAGCTCACAGTACGGCACCCGGTCTGGCTGCCCACGTTGCAAAGCCACAGCTACCCTATCACGCGAATTCATGTGTGTTGCTCCTTTCAAGTTCTATTCGCTTCGGGCCCAGGGCGCGACCAGCGGTTGCTCCTCGCCGTATCTTTCTCGTCCTTCCTCCAGGTGGGTAACCGACCGAAGCGTGAAACTGTACGCGCCGACCAGAGTACAGCCTATGCCGCCAATCAGATAAAGTGTGCGCACGCCGATCAGGTCGGCGGTCGGGCCGGCGATGAGCATACTGACCGGCGCCATGGCGCTGACCAGGCTGATCACCAGCGTCAACATGCGGCCCTGCATCTCCGGCACAACCAGCGTCTGGATGATCGCCAGGAGCGGCCCGGTGATGAGGGCGTGCATTGCGCCCGTCACCCCTGCGGCGACGATGGCGACCCACACCGCCCAGGGCGGCGTCAGGCCGACGGCGGTCATGGCGAAGCCTATGCCGACGAAGCCCATCAGCGTGGTCAAGATGCGCCGTTTGAAGCCTCCCCACGCGCTCAGGATCAGCCCGCCGGCCACGAAACCGATGCCATACGCCGAGTTCATCGCCCCCAGCAGGAACGCATCGCCCTGGAAATATTGGGCCACCAGGATAGGCGTCAGCATGTAGGCCGGAATCGAAAGCAGCTCGATCACCCCGGCCAGACCCAGCACATGGATCAAACCAGGCCATTGCCCGAGGTAATGCAGGCCTAACCGCAGGTCTTTCCACATGTTGGGCCGATCGCTGTCATCCACGGCGCAACGCGGCTGGGGGACGGCGAAGATGAGCAGCGGGATGATGCCGATAATCGCCGTGGTGATGTCGATGCCCAGGATGCCATACATGGGCAGAGCTGCCAACAGCAACGCCCCCACCGGCGGCGCGGCGATGTTCATCCCGCCGTAGAGGGCCTGGTTCAAGCCAGCCACACGCGACAAATGTTCCTTCGGCACCATCAGCGAAGTCGAGGCCTGCATCGCCGGCCAGTGAAACGCGCCGCCCGTGGCCCGCAGCAACATGATGACGTAGATGTGCCAGGGCTGCTCCGCCCCGATGAAGAACATGAAGGCCAGCCACGCGCTGGCCAGGGCAATGCCGCCATCGGCCAAAACCATCACCCAGCGCCGATTCCAGCGGTCCACCAGCGCGCCGGCGAATGGCCCCACCACCACGCCCGGCAACAACGAGAGCATCGTCGCCGTGGCCAGCACAGTCGCCGAGCCAGTCGTTTTCGTCAGCCACCAGACCAGGGCAAACTGGACCACGTTGCTGCCCAGCAACGAAAAGGCCTGCCCAACCCAAATCGGGAAGAAGCGCGCCCGCCAGTCGGCAGGTTCTAAGCCAATAAAATGGAACATCTTCACAACCTTGTTGATTGGAGTACAGTTCACTGCACTGCGGGCCGGCCGCCACATCCGGCGTGTTCCGCCATCCGCAACGCTCAACTCAAGATTAACACAAATTTGCGATTATGGCAAAGCAGCCAAAACGGTGGGGTGCATCCAGAATTTTAGGCGAGTTAACAGAAGCTCAACCACGTCATGCTGAGCCGAAGGCGAAGCATCTCACGCTGGCAGGCGTTGAGATTCTTCGCTGCCCCTTCGCTGACTCTTCACTGCGTTCAGAGCTTCGGCTCAGGGCTTTGGCTCAGCATGACGGGAGGGGGCGGAGATTGCAAAGAAACGGTCCGCTCATGGCACCCGTTGACGCGATTTGGCGCATGGTCAGAAATGGCCTACAATACGGCCGTGGTGGCTGCGGCAAATCTCCGCATGTCGAGCGGTGCGACGATATATGCTCCGCCCGGTCTGGTGCGCCACTACGGCCTGTGTTCTTTCACCTGGTATGCCATGAAAGGGGGATGCTCCAATGAAAAACTTGAAAAGATGGCTTGTCTCGCTCGTGATTGTCAGCCTGTTGCTGACCTACGCCGTCGCGCTGGCGCAGGCGCCGGCCGGCCAGGAGTATGTGGTCAAACCTGGCGACCAACTCCACGCCATTGCCGCGCAGTACCTGGACGACTCCGCGGCCTACATCTACATCGTCCAGGCCACCAACGCCAAAGCCAAAGAAGATGAGTCGTTTACGGCCATCACTGACCCCAACTTGATCGAAGTGGGCCAGCGGCTGTGGATACCGGACAAGGCTGAGATCAGCAAGGGGTATGTGTTGACCATCCTGCATACCAACGACGTCCACGCCCACTATCTGCCCTTCGATAAGAATGGCAGCGAGTGCGGCGAAGACACGTCACAGTGTTGGGGCGGCGCAGCGCGCCTGGCGACTCTGGTCGCCGAACTTCGCGCCCGCAGCGTCAACCCGCTGTTGCTGGACGCCGGCGACCAGTTCCAGGGCACACTGTTCTACAACCAGTACAAAGGCCAGGATGCCCGCGAGCTGATGAACGCCATCGGCTATGACGCCATGACGCTGGGCAACCATGAGTTTGACAGCGGCCCCGACCTGCTCAGCGAATTTGCCGCCAAAGTGAACTTCCCCATCGTCTCGGCCAACCTGGAGATTGCTCCAAGCCTGGCTTTGGCCGCTTATGTCAAGCCGTACACGGTCATACCGGTCGGCGGCGATAAAATCGGCGTCTTTGGGCTGATCACCCAGGACCTGCCCTCTCTGTCCAGCCCTGGTCCAGACATCAAAGTCGCCGACGTGGCCGAGACCGCCAGGCAGATGGTCGCCGAGCTGGAAAAACAGGGAGTGGACAAGATCATCGCCCTGACTCACATCGGCTATCTGGCCGACAAGGACCTGGCGGCCAAAGTGGATGGCATTGACATCATCATCGGCGGCCATTCCCACACCCTGCTGAGCAACACCGACCCGGCGGCGGCCGGCCCGTATCCGACGGTGGTGAACTCGCCAGCCGGCGCGCCGGTGCTGGTCATCACCGATGGGGCCTACGCCCGCAATTTGGGCCGCCTCAGGGTGCTGTTCGACGACGAGGGTGTGGTCGCCGCGTGGGAAGGTCAGCCTATCGCGCTGGATTCCAGCGTCGCCGACAATGCGGCCGTAGCCGAAATCGTGGCCCGCCTCAACGGGCCACTGCAGCAATTGAAGGCTATGGAGGTCGGCGAGACTGCCGTTGACCTGGTAGGCGACCGCGCGGTCTGCCGCTTCGCCGAGTGCAACCTGGGTAACCTGATCACCGACGCCATGCTGGTCAACACCCAACAAGACGGCGTACAAATCGCCATAACCAACGCCGGAGGCATCCGCGCCAGCATCGCCAAAGGCAAGATCAGCGTCGGCGACGTGCTACAGGTGCTCCCGTTCGGGAACGCCATCTCCACGTTCGAGCTGAAGGGAGAGGACCTGTTGGCCGCGCTTGAAAATGGTGTCAGCCGCGCCGAAAATCCGGAGAACGAAGGCACCGGCCGCTTTCCACAGGTCGCCGGACTGCGTTTCACCTGGGACCCGACCAGGCCGGTCGGATCACGCATCGTCTCGGTGGAGGTCGGCAACGCCCGAGACGGCTACGCGCCGCTCGACCCCAACGCGACCTATAAGATTGCGGCCAACAACTTCAACCGCATGGGCGGCGACGACTACAAGGTCTTCGCCGAGAAAGCCATCAACCCGTATGACTACGGCTCGCTGCTGGCCGACGCGGTGATGGACTACATCAAAGCGAACTCTCCCGTCGCCCCAGAAGTGGAGGGACGCATCATTAAACAGGAGCCAAAGTGAAACCCGCAGAGTTGGTGTGGTCCGACATATAGCAGCGCGGTGTTTCTTCCCTCATGAGCGGCGCGCCCGCGCGCCGTGGGGGAGCTCAGAATGATGTGAGCACGTTCAAGGGAAAAAACAGCCGCAGGTCGGGTATGACAACCCGACCTGCTGGCAATCAACTATGTCCACAAAACATTATCTTGCAAGCGGCGTAATTGTACAACGAACGACCTTTCGTCCAGGTCAACCATATCATAGGTAATCGGCTGGCCCATCGTAGCGTCCTGAGTCAGACGAACCCCGTAGGCCAGCCCTATCGGCAAGATGTTCTCCGCGCGCGCGACTTCAGCCCGTTCAATCTGTCCCGTCACGGTGAACCCACCGCTGCCGTCCAGCACATCTCCTGCCTTCAGGTCGCGCTTGGCAACGGTCAACGTCTCAGCCACAGGCCGTCCCAGCGGCGCTATGGTAGGCTCTTGATACAAGTACGCCCTGGCGACCGAATACGGCGTTTCAATAGCGCACAGATGATAGTGACGGTACCAGACGTAGTTCGGGCCGTCGCCCTGTGCCAGGTATGCCAGGTCTTTCTTGATGCGTGGATTGTCCGTGGTATACACCACGAACACGCCCGGCGTGACGCTGATCTGCCAGTTGGTGGTCCCATCCGGGTGGGTAAATGGTGCTGCCAAATCCACCACGCCTTCCCGCTCCAGAATGCCGCCCTGTTCCTTGAGTGAGAAAACCTTTGGCAGGTCACGCGGCCCCACGACAGGCGCGTGCATCCCGCGCACATCCGGAACCAAACCGGTCGCGTTCGCCAGAGCCGTCATCTCAATATTGTGCTTAGAACCATCCCAGAACGAGGCCAACATTTTAGGATTTAATCCAACTCGCCGGGCGTCTTCGGCCACAGTATCTGGGTTCTTGTCCCAACGGATCGGGCGCATTGGGCCTTTGCCCGCGCACACCACCCGAAACCCCAGAGCTACGGCATACTCATACAATCCCATCGCCGCACCCGGTTCATCGCCAGCCGAAACGGTATAAACCACCCCAGCCTGGTCGGCGAGTTGTTTGAGCATTGGGCCAACCACAACATCAGTCTCAACGTTCAGCATAACGATGTGTTTTCTATGTGAGATCGCATCGTAGGCCGCACGCGCGCCAACTTCCGGTAACCCCGTCGCCTCAACCACAACATGCACCGGCACGCGGCTTACCAGACTCGCATCGGTCGTGGCTACTGCCCGCCCATCAGCGACGGCATTGGCCGCCAGGTCAAGGTCATCGGTAGCCACAATGTCGCTGTCTTGCAGGCCATTCGCACGATAGATGCGCAGCACATTATCCAGAACGAGGTCGGCTATGATGGAGACCTTCATGCCTTGCATCTCCGCTATCTGGCTCGCGACACCTGACCCCATGCGCCCCGCGCCGACAATGCCGACTCGAATTGGCTTCTCTTCCCTCCGCAATTCTGCCAGTTTGCGATGAAGCATCCATTCCTCCCAACCATTCTTGAATCTCAGTTCCCGTACTTTTCGATTATGTCATTCAGCCGCGTGCGATAGTACTTGAATCCTTCCCAGGTCACGTCCGGCGGGATGAAATGGTCGCCGAAGGGGATATAGCCGCCGGTTTTGAGCACCTCTTCAACTGGCTCCAGAAACTTGTCTACCAAATCGCGCCGGCTGATGTCCGATTTTGGGATACCGCCCATCATCTGCAGTTGGGGGAAATGTTTGCGCACTTTGACGATGTCCATGCCGCAGGCGGTCTCGAACGGATACATGCCGGTAGCTCCACCTTCAATGAAAAGCGGGATCAGGTCCCAGCAATAGCCGTCTGTGTCCACAAAGATGATGTCAACGCCCTTGCCCTTCATAAAGTCGGTGAAGCGCTTATAATAGGGCAGCATGAATTCGCGCACCACCGCCTCAGAGATCATCGGGCCTCGGCCATAGGAAATGTCTTCCCAGATGTGCACGCAATCCACGTCGGTGTAACTCAGCACTTCCTCGTACAGTGCAATCCATAGCTCGGTGAAGGTGTTCACGATATCGTGGATCAGCGCCGGATCGTCATGATAGCTGTAGAACAGGTTCTCATATCCCATCAGGTTCGCCAGAATTCCGAAGAAACCGTGCGGGTAACCCATTAGCGCCAGAGGGAAATCGCGGTTTCGATATTCTTGCACCTGCTCGTCCCAATTGGGCGGGAAACGGCCCTTGAGGTCGTGCATGTTAATACGCTCATCCTTCAGCTTCTGCCAGGTGGCCCGGTCGCGAATGGGATATACTTCGCCGGAAGCCATCGTCGCATGTTCCTTGAGAAAGCGTCGCGTCACCCCATCCAGGTCGGTATAAACAAACTGCTTCTCGTCATCCTCCAAGACCTTGACCTCGAACATCGGATGAAAGATCTGGTTGACATCAACCAGGCGCAGGGGATAGTCCATGCCAAAATAATCGCGCACGTCATAGTCCAGCGGGAAGCTCTGCGTCGGCCAATACAGGCCGCCGCCCATAATGGCGATGCCTTTGGGCAATCGCGGGCCTTTGATGGATTTCCAGGCCGGATAATACAGGCCAGAGGTGGGAGTAGGGCCTTTATAGACCTGCGGATACTGCTTCTTGGGCAGCCCGCTGTCATACCAGTTGTCCATCACTTCGCCCCAATAGCCGAACTCCCACTTGATGGTGTGGACGCCGGTATTGAAACGCATGACCTCAAGGAAACGCTCTCTTAAGTTCATGGTACCTCCCTTCCAATCAAACCTGGAGTTTTACGCCCCAGCAACCAATCGCCGTCCCCCAGCGGGCGGGAATCCGTCAGCGATTGAAAACGGGGCGCGCCGCTGCGTGCAGCGCGCCCACCCACTTACGATTTAACGGTACTTGCCAACCAGTTCTTTGACCGTAGCGACATTGCTTTTGTCAACCAGGCCCAAGCCGCCGGTGTTCATATCGGAAGGATAGAGGCCATACCTGAGGTATAGAGCCAACTGGGTCACCGCATAGAAGCCCTGCGAATAAGGCTGCTGGTCCACCGTCGCCGTGATGGTGCCATCCTCAATCCCGGCGATGATGTCCGGCGACAGGTCAAAGCCACCGATGGGGATATTCATCTTGGCCTCAGCCACGGCCTTTGGCGCGACGGTGAGCGGCGCGGCGCCCAGGGCGATAATCGCTTTTGTCTCAGGGTGCCCGAGCAGGTATTGGACCTCAATGGTCTGGACGTCGGCCAGGTTGCCACCCGTGCCAACCATGTCGGACTTCGCCCCGACTTCGTCTAACGCCTTTTGCACACCCGTGCGACGGGCGTTGGCATACACCGCCTCCGGCCACTCCACTGGCGTAAAGACCAGGTCGCCCTTACCGATGTTGTGATCGGCGATCATCCGTTTCGCAATCAGGTAGCCAGTCGCCACAAAATCCTGACCCATAAAGGCCATACGGCAGTTGCCTTCCGCGCCCTTGGAATCGTCCACGTTGAAGGCGACCACCGGGATGCCTTCCTTCATCGCTTTGCACACCGTTTCATCGTAGGCATCATCATCCGGAATTGACACAGCAATCCCGTCCACTTTGTTGGCGATGGCTGTCTCGATAAGGTTGTTCTGGGTCACCGGGTCGCTGTTGCCATATTGGATGTCCAAATCAATGCCCAACATTTGGGCGGCATCGTTCGCCCCCTGCACCACCGGAATCCAGAACTCATGGCTGGCATCGGTGTAGATAATGAAGGTAATCTTGGGTTTTGGTTCTTCCGCGCGGGCTACAGACTGGCCGGTGAGCACACCCAGGGTCAGCAGCAGGGACAACACGACCAACAAATTGATAACCTTGCGCAACATGGTTTTTGTCTCCTTTCCGAATCTCGAAAACTGAATCAAACAACACGGCGTCGTTTAAGTGACAGGGCAGTCACCTCCCCACAAGAAGCGTTCTCGTCGTCTTTTCTGACTCACCTCCCTTCCCTCTCACACAGGGTGAACTGCATCGGTCCGACCTGCGGCTTCACTTGGTCGCCAGCGAAACCTCACACTCAAGTGCAATTCGCCCTTCAATCACCGTTCGGGTAAGCTGTTCAATGGAAGTCATGTGTTTGGGCAGGTCGCATACTTTTTCGCCGCGGCTCATGACCACAAATCGATCACAGACCTGATAGGCATGGTACAGGTTGTGCGTAACCAGCACGCTGGAGACGCCATCTTCCTTGAGCTTGCGAATATAATCCAACAGAGCTTCGGTAGCGCGAACCGACAACGCACTGGTCGGCTCATCCAACAGCAGGATATTACGTTTGAAATAGACAGCCCGCGCAATGGCCACGGCTTGCTTCTGCCCGCCCGACAGGTCGCCCACCAGCTTGTCCGGCGATTCGATGCCACCGATATGCACCGCGTGCTCAAGCACTGCTACCGAAATCTCGCGCATTTTGTTGTGGTGCTGTCTC
>DAOTYC010000206.1:0-12364 GCA_034435095.1 Anaerolineae bacterium
CTCTTGTTCTCTTCCAGGATATAGCCGGCCACGTGGGCGTCTTGCGCCGTCACCATCTCGGTGGCATCGAGCAACAACAAGACCACATCGGCGCGTCCAATCGCTTTGAGAGCGCGCATGACGCTGTATTTCTCAATGCCCGGCTCTATGCGTCCGCGCCGCCTGATTCCGGCCGTATCAATCAAGACGATCGGCTGGCCCTGCCAGGTCAGCAGCGTATCAATGGCGTCGCGGGTCGTGCCCGGCAGCTCGCTCACAATCGCCCGATCCTCTCCCAGCAGAGCATTGAGCAGCGAGCTCTTGCCGACATTCGGGCGCCCGACGATGGCTATTTTGATGCCTTCCGGTTCATCCTGTACCTCTTCCTGGGGCAGAGCGGCCACAACAGCGTCCAACAAGTCGCCGGTGCCTGTGCCATGCAGGGCAGAAATGGGGTAGGGTTCGCCCAAACCGAGCCGATAGAAGTCCAGCGCATCGAGCCTGAGGGCAGGGTTATCGGCCTTGTTGACCACCAGGATTACCGGCTTCTCGGCCCGTCGCAACAACGCCGCCACGTCCTCGTCTGTGGGGGTCAGGCCAGCCGCAGCATCCACCAGGAACAGGACCAGGTCCGCCTCGGCGATGGCTATTTCGGCCTGCTGGCGCACGTCATCGAGCAGCAGCGCCGGAGTAGCCGAGCCTTTCAGGTCGGCTTCTGACCAGGTCAATTGCACGCCGCCCGTGTCAACGACGGTGAACGGTCGGCCGCTCCATTCCGCCTCGCCATACAGCCGGTCTCTGGTTGTACCTGGGGCATCTTCCACTATCGCCATCTGATACCCCACGAGGCGGTTGAACAGCACCGATTTGCCCACATTGGGCCGCCCCACAATGGCTACCAAGGGCTTACTCACATTCTCAAACTCCAATCTGATTCATCCAGGCCGTCGCTCGCGCTCAGCTCTTGGGGGTAATCTCGACTTCCACGATGTCGGGCAGCACGCTTTCCACCCTGATCCCTTCTGGCACGATCACCGAAGGTGTGACTTTATGTACACCCGGTTGCAGGCCGTACACATCCACGATCACCTGCACCTCGTTGCGGGTCAAAGGCTCAAGGCGCGGCAGTGGGCCAGAGAGGATGACATCCACAGTTTTGGGCGAGACATGGATATCGAGATCGGGCGCCAGCCCCTGCCAGGTCAACGGCAAATCTTGCAGATTCAGGCCGCCCTCCAGCGGAGTCACATTGACCGTTACCAAAACACTCTGTACCCCCAACAGCGAGACATTCTCGGGCATCTGCAAGGTCACCCGTTCGACCACGTCGGCCTTGGCCCCGCTCACATCAATTGGCGCGGTCTCCAGATATCCTCCGATTTGGCCGAGCGCAGCCGGACTGCCGACCACGGTCACAATGGAGGGGTCAACCGACACGTTTGTGATGCGATAGCCAGGCGCGACCTGCCCTTTCAGGATCACCCGCACGGAAGCATCCTTGTAACCAATCCGTTGCTCAATTGGCACTTTGACGGTCACCCGTGGTGGGTCGAGTTCTACCCAGCCCACCATCTCGCCTTGTCCGTCACGCGGAGTCAAGGCGACCACTCGCTCCAGGTCGCTTCTGGCGCCCTGCAAATAGACATCGGCGTTGACGGACTCGACCGAATCTACCGCCGTGCTCGGTCCGCGGACAATCACCTGACCCGGCGAAACGGAAGGCGTTCGGTAGACGTAGCCCAATGGCGCGCCATCCACGACGGTCACCTTCACATCGGCAATCTTTTCTTTGAGCTCCTCCAGGCGGAGCGCCACTTTGGATGGCTTCTCGGCCACAATCGTCACCGCCGGATCGGAACATTTCACCTGCACATCAACGTTGTGAATGTCGGGCTCCAGGCCCTTCAGATCAATCCACGCCTGAAAACTGGTCGTCCTCAAATTATCCCAGCTTGTGCGCGGCGCGCGTATCGTGATCTGCACATGGTCTTCAACCTCGCCGTAGAAAACAGTGCCCGGTGGTCGGTTTCGTATCTCCAGGGGGATGGGCTCCGGGAAAACGTCCTGAATGTTCGGGTCTTCCTGATTGACGGCGACAACCCACACGATTACGGCCAGCACCAGCGCCAGCGCCATGGTGCCAATTCTGCTGGCTATCCGGCTCAGTAACCCGGATAAGCGACTTTCCCGGATCAACGCACTCACCGCAGACCATTTCACGGCCGGGAATCACCTCTTTCTGGGGGCCAGCACAGACCATACAAAATTCCGTGCGGCATTGTACCAGCGTTGAATGGCGCGAGACTCTTCACCTCGAATCGAGTAGAACGCCTCCAAGATTTTCGTCAATCGCCGTTCGTCGAGGCGGCGTATCATCCGCCCATTGTGCGCCACCGAGGTAATCCCTGTTTCTTCCGATACGATCACCGCGATTGCGTCGCTCTGTTCCGTTACGCCGACCCCGGCCCGGTGTCGGGTGCCCAGGTGTCCCCCCGGCAGCACGCTGTCGGTGAGGGGCAACACACAGGCGGCGGCAATCACCCGGTCGCCCCTGATGATCACAGCGCCATCATGCAGAGCCGTGCTGGGAAAGAAGATGGTCTCCAGGAGCTGGCTCGACACTCTGGCCTCAATAATGACACCTGTGTCTATGTATTCTTGCAGGCCTGTCTCACGTTCCAGGACAATCAGAGCGCCGTGCCGCCTGGCCGACATACGGCGACAGGCCAGGCCAATTTCGGCGATCACCTGCGCAGCCAATTCCTCGTTCGTAATGCGGCTCAAAAACTGGCCGGTGCGGCCCAGACGTTCCAGCGCACGGCGCAGTTCGGGCTGGAAAATCACCGGAATCGCTACCAGCAACGCTGGAATGGAGTTCACCGCCAGCCAACGGAACGCCGTCAGAGGCAGCAGGCTAACCAGAACCACCGTGACCAGGATAACCAGAATGACGCCGCGCAACAACTGAATGGCTTGCGTGCCTTGCACGAGCTCCAACAGGCCGTAGAAGACAGCCGCCACCAACAGAATGTCAAGGACGCTGACCCAAGTCAATCTCGAAAACATCGAGAGAATGTCGCTCAATGTACCCTCCTGACCAACGCAAGCGGCTGAGGTGCACGGTGCATGGTATCAGCTCAACAAATGATACAGCAATTGTTTATACGCTCTCTCGTTGGCGGGCTTCAATGAAATAATCAAGCGGATGGTTTGAATCGCCTCGTCGCGCATCCCGGCTTCGAGTTGCATTTCACCGATGGCATCCAGCTCGGCTATTGCCTCTTCTCGCATTCCGCTCTCGATATACGCCCGGCTCAGCCGCGCTCGAACGGGCAATTCCTTGGGGCACAGGCGTACTGCCTCACGCAGCACTCTGATGACGCCAGCGATGTCATTCTGTTGCTCATACGGCTGCAGCAGACTCTGCAACTCCCGCAATCCTTGTTCAGTTTTCCCTTGCTTGAAGTACAAATCCATGAGATGAAGACCTGCCCGCTCATCATCCGGCGCCAGGCGTCGAATTTGTTCATATATCTCCACTGCTTTGCCCCACTCAACGCGCTGCGTGTAGAGGTCAGCCATAAAGTGCAGGATCTTCAAACGCCAGGCCGCGGCCGTGGAACTCCGTTCAGTCAGGCGCAGGGCTTCATTGAACGCCTCCAAAGCCCGGTCTACTCGCGCAAGCTGATAATAGGCATCAGCCAAAGCCAGATACTGCTCAAGAGCCTGTTCAATCTCGGAGCGGTTGATCAACATCTCAATAAGCTTCGCGCGTATCTTGACATCGAGAGGCGTCAAGGTCAATATAGCCCGATAGACATTGCTGGCTTGAATGAGATTGTCATTTGCTTCGTAGAATTCAGCAATGGTCACATACTTAGCCACTGCGTCCTCAATCATGCCCTGCCGCACGCTTATATCGGCCAGGCGGAAGTGAAGCGGCAAATATGTCGGCCATTTCTCGATTGCCCAATAACACTGTTCCCGCGCCGTCAGCAACGCGCCCTGATTGACCAGGTCGCGGATATGGCCCAGCACAAGAAACACCTTGCTGAACTCTCGAACCCTGAGCGCATCAGCCAGATTCATGACGACGCTTACGGTCGTGAGTTCGTCCAGATGCGTGCGCAGATGAACCGTCTTCTCCAACCAGTTTTCCGCGCGGAAGAAAGCCCTGACCGAATCCAAGAAGTCCAGGGCCACCTGTTCATCGCCTTCCCGGGCCTCACGGGCATATACCGCCGTTATGCTATCGTACATGGCGGCAACCTCCGGCGCCCTCGTCTCATTCACAACCTGCAAGTCCGCCACCTTCAGAGCTTGAACGTAATTCTGGGTCGCCAAATCGAGGCGGCCATGCGACTGATAACACTCGCCCAACAGCAGGAAAGAGGCGAGCGCGTACTTCGGATGAAATCTGGTCATGCTGAGATGGCGGCAGGCTTCCTCGATCTGATGCCGCGTCTTGTACAGAAAGCCCAAATTGAAATGCGCAGCCACCCGGTCAACCCCGTGTCGAATGGCCTGCTGGTAGGCCTCAATGGCGCCCTCGGCACGCCCCTTGCTGTCCAGATCAACCGCCCGGCCGATCAAAGCGATGGCCCGAGTGCGCGCTTCAGGACTGTCGGATACCGACTGAACGACCATGCGCTGGTCCGCCGGGACGACCTGCGTATCGGACATCATCTCCAACGACAGGTCCTCGAACAGAATCTGGGCCAGCTCGGCCCATGCTTCACGCCTGGCGGTCTCCACAGGGCCAGCCCCTTCGCCAGCCAGAACCTGTCCGTCGTCCAACGCCACATTGGCCGCTTGCAGCAGCCTCAAAACTTCAGGGTTGCCCGGCTCAAGGCGCAGCGCAGTCCGCAATACCCGGCCCATTTCTCGCGTCTGGCCGCGGTTCTGGAGCTCCCGCGCCCACAACACGCAAGACATAACAGCCTTGCCGGTCTGTCCCAAGTCGGTGTACAACTGGACAAGCTGTCGGTAGGCTTCAACCGACGAGGGGTCGAGGTCGGCTACTTTCGACCAGGCTTCTGCTGCCCGCTGGAGGTCGCCTTGTTTCTCGGCAAGTTTTCCCAGACTGATGTAGAGCGCCCGCGCCTTATCCCGGTTGTTCATGCGCTCTTCGATGTCGGCCAGGTGGCTCAGAACAACCGCATCTTGAGGTTCGGCCTCATAAAGCTGTTGAAATATTTTCCTCGCTGCTTCCAAATGGCCGGCTTCAAAGTGAGCAATGGCCAGGCCAAGCAACGCAGTCGGGTCGTCCGGGAATTCCTTTACCGCCTGCTCATATTCCTTAATGGCTTTGGGCCAGGCCTTGTTCCAAGCATGGCTGGCCGCTTTTTTCATCGCCTTATCGAAAGCCCTGCGATTGCCTGCCACCTAACCCCTTCTCCTTCAAGGGGTTCATCCAAAATTCTGAGGAGCAGCCTGGCCCCTGATGGGCGGCTGAGCGGGCACAAGGCCCTGGGTTACACTCGCCCGAAATCCTGGACACACCCCCTGCAAGTCACAAGCTTTGCCATGCACCTTAATTAAAGTATACCACATTTATACATAAATGAGAAAAAATGAGGCAATACTTTGGTCAGACAACCCTGTTCCGTAGAATTCCGATCCCCTCAATTTCTACTTCGATGGTATCGCCGCGCGAAACCGGCGAAATTCCGGCAGGCGTGCCCGTCATGACCACATCGCCTGGCTGCAAAGTCATGATTTGAGAGATGAAACTGACCAGCTCAAACGCATTGAACACCAGGTCGCTCGTATTCCCCGACTGCCTGAGCTCACCATTCACCCGACAAAACAGGTTGACATCGTTCGGATTCTCCAGGTCAGTGACAATCCACGGGCCCAAAGGGCAAAAGGTATCAAAACCCTTGCTGCGTGTCCACTGTCCATCTTTCTTCTGCAGGTCTCTGGCGGTCACGTCGTTGCCACACGTGTAGCCCAATATGTAAGCCGGCGCGTCCTCCGGGGCGACCATCTTGGCGCGACGCCCGATCACCACAGCCAGCTCGGCCTCATAATCAACCCGCCCGGCCATGGCCGGGTATACGACATCGGCCAGCGGCCCGATCACCGACGTGGAAGGCTTCAGGAACAATATCGGTTCGGGCGGCAGCGGCAGACCCATCTCCAGCGCGTGGCTCTTGTAGTTCAGCCCGACAGCAACCACTTTCGTCGGTTCGCACGGAGCCAGCAGCCTGACCGCGCCCAGCGGGCCGACGACCCGACCCGGCAGCGGCCGATCAAAAGGGCTGCCGTCCAAAAGACGCACCTCTTCGCCTTCCACGCAACCATACAACGCACGTCCACCATCTTCAAATCTTACGATTCGCATGTCCTCTCTCCTCAATCTTCAGTTCAGACCCAAAGCGATGGAAGCCAAAAAAGTCAGGCCCAGCACATAGGGGCCGATTCGTTCCAGATACCAGCGGGGCGATGTTGGCTGCGAAGCCGCCCGGCCGGACAGCCATATCGGAAAAACGCAGCCGGCCAACAGAACCGCAGCAATTAAGTTTCGTCCCAGGACGGCACATCCGGCCGGCAACGCCAGCAACGTCACGGCAAGCAGCCAGGCCGTTCTATCCACCCCATGTGCGGCGATGCGCAACGCCCCACCATACAGCACGGCAAAGGCCACCGCCAATCCCCACGCCGACGCCGACTGCGGCGCGAAGGCCGCATAGCCGACCAGACAGGCCACGCCCGCTTCCGCCGCCGCCCTGGCGCCGATGGACAGGTCCGGGCAACAGGCGGGCAGCAGCAAACTGAGCACAATCAGAGCAATGCCCCACCCAAACAGTTCCAGAGCGGGCGGCCCCAGAAACCAGCCGATTCCGACGATGCCCAGAGCACAAAAGATGAGGCCAGAAAGCATCCAGCCCGCCTGAGGGCAAAAAGCCAGCCTGTACCAGGCCGCGGCCTGCCCCAGCCACTGGATGATGCGGTGACCCGGCGAAGCAGGCTGCATATACGGCAGGAAACGTGGCCGAACCGGCGGGCGTTCGCCGAGTTCCGCGCAGGCGTCAACCGACCAACTCAAGTCGCACAGCAAGTGAGTCAAATTGGCCCACAAAGGGTCGGCGACAACCAGGACCAGAGCCAGTCTCAGAACAGAATCGCCACCCAGACGGTGGAACACGCCGGCAGCCAGGCTGCCGCACAAAGCCGCCCACCAGGCTCCCCAGCCCACCTCAGGCCACCAAAACCAAACCCTAAGCCCAACCCAGCGTTGCCGCACATCGCCCGGACCCTCTGTATATTGACTCACTCTCATCAGCCTCTCAACGCGCCAGGCGTCCGCCTGGGGCCAATATCCGGCCGCGCGAATATGGGCCGATTATATCATGCAGCAGCACCCTGAGTCAAGGTTGGTCAGGCTTCGGCAAAACTCAAAACCTTTGACACACCTGTTCGGCTGTGTTATACTGCTGCCATCTATCAGGGGATGCAACCACCTGAGCGGCGAGTACAAAGTGGATGAAAATTGAGCTCTTCACAGATAGCGCAGTCTATGACACGATAGATGCGGACAGATGGAACGGCATACTGAGATCAGCGGCCACCAACGTGATTTTCTTGACCTGGGAATGGCAGTCGTTGTGGTGGCGGCACGTCAAGCCTGGCGAAATGCTGGTGCTCGCCTTCTCCGACAGGGATGAAGGGCCACAGGCCATTGTTCCGCTGTTCCGCTCATCAGCAGAAGATGGCAGCCAGGTTCTGTCCATCATCGGCTGTGAGGACATTTCCGACTACCTGGATTTCATCGTTCCCCCGCCGTTTGAGGATGCCGTGTGCTCACAACTTCTGGCGTTCATCACGTCCAGCGATGCACCCTATTGGGACCGCATACAGTTGTGCAACCTGCCAGGGAATTCGACGGCGCTGCGGGTTCTGGCCGATCACGCGCGAAAAGCCGGCCTTCAAGTCGAAACCAGAGTTCAGGCGCGCTGTCCGTCCATCGAACTGCCCAAGTCATGGGATGAATATCTGGCCGGCCTGGACAAGAAGCAGCGCCATGAGCTGCGACGCAAAATGCGCAAAGCGGAAGCAGAAGCCGCCTCCTGGCGGGTGTCTGACCCGCGCTTGCATGACCTGGCGTCAGATATGGAGTCCTTTGTCACATTGCACCGCTTGAGCGATCCCGATAAGAATCTATTCATGGATGCGGCCATGCAGGCTTTTTTCTTTGACATGGCGCAGGCCATATCGCAGCGAGGATGGCTGCATTTGTCCTTTCTCGAACGGGGCGACGAACAGATAGCCGGCCTGCTATCGTTCGACTACAACAACCATTTTCAGGTCTACAATTCCGGCTATGACGCCAGCAGACACGGCGCACTCAGCCCCGGTATCGTGCTTATCGGGTATTGTATCCGCCACGCCATTGAATTGCAACGCCACACGTTCGATTTCCTGCGCGGCGAAGAAGAGTACAAATACCGCCTGGGCGCCCGGCCGACTGACATCTTCGAGCTGACCATCCAGCGGAACGGAGCGTAATCTTTGACACGTATAGCTATGATCAGCGTTCACACCTGCCCCCTGGCCCGCCTCGGAGGCAAGGAAACCGGTGGGATGAACGTCTATATCCGAGACCTCAGCCGCGAGCTCGCCCGCCGAGGGCATTACGTTGACGTGTTCACCCGGCGGCAGAACCCCAGAGTGGCGCAAATCAGCCACGCCCTGGGCGCCCGGGCGCGGGTCATCCACATCCCGGCTGGGCCCGAAGAACCGATAGACAAGAACCTGGTGCTCCGTCATATCCCCTCCTTCGTCGAGCAGACCCTATCTTTTGCTCAGGCAGAAGGCCTGTCCTACGACCTCATTCACAGCCACTACTGGCTTTCTGGGGCTGCGGCGACTGAACTGCGCAAAGCGTGGCAGGTCCCGTTCGTGCAAATGTTCCACACCTTGGGACACATGAAAAACAGCGTGGCCCAGTCCGAACGAGAACGCGAGAGCGAACAGCGCATTGCCGTCGAAACCGAGGTCATGGAGCAGGCCGATCATCTGATCGCCGCGACCCCGATGGAGCGCGCGCAAATGGCCTGGCTGTATGGCGCAGACCCGCGCAAGATCTCCATCGTGCCCTGCGGGGTAGACATCAGCCTGTTCACACCCAGGCCCAAGGCGGAAGCCCGGAGCGCGCTGCAATTGCCGGCCGATCGCCCGATCATTCTCTTTGTCGGACGCATCGAGCCCTTGAAAGGCATTGACACGCTGATCAAGGCTGTCGGCCTCCTGTCACAGCCCACAACCCCGCCAGACGAGCGGCCGCTGGTGCTGATCATCGGCGGCGCGCCCCAAGACCTGCTGGCGACCAACTCGCACGAAATGGAAAGGCTGCGCGTCTTGCGCGAATCTTTGGGGCTGACGGAGCAGATCATCTTCCTGGGGTCAAAACCACAAACGGCTCTGCCACACTATTACTCGGCCGCCGACGTCCTGGTCGTGCCCTCACACTACGAATCGTTCGGTATGGTGGCTCTGGAGGCGATGGCCTGCGGCACGCCGGTCATCGCCTCTAAGGTTGGTGGCCTGGCGCTCGTCGTTCAAGAAGGGCGCACCGGCTACCTCGTCCCAGACCGCGATCCCGAGCAATTGGCCGACCGAATCTCGGCCATATTCGCTCAGCCCGAACTGACCCGTGAAATCAGTCAGCGAGCGGTCGAATGGGCCCGTCAATTCCGTTGGCCCGTCATCGCTCAGCGCATTGTGGAAATCTACGAAGAGATGATTATGCCGCCGACCGCGGCCAGGCGCACCAGGTTGGCGTGCCACTGCGAGTAGCGTGCGGGCCAGATAGCCTCGTCATGGAGAAAAGTGACATGCACCCCACCGTCTGCGAACTGTCGCTCCGCGTGCGATATGCCGAGACCGATGCGATGGGCATCGTCCACCATCGGAACTATTTCGTCTGGTTTGAGGCTGGCCGCGTCGAATACATGAGGCGAATGGGCAGCAACTACGCCGAAATAGAGAAGGGCGGCCAGTTTTTCGCCGTAAGCGAGGTCGGCGCCCGATACCTTGCCCCCGCCCACTTCGACGACCTGGTCATCATCCGCACCTGGGTAGTTGAAGTGCGCAGTCGGAGCATCGCCTTCAACTACGAGGTCGTTCGGGCCGCCACCGGTCAGACGTTGGTCACGGGCTTTACCCGTCACGTCTGCATAGACCGCGAGGGACGGGTGACGGCCATCCCGGCGCAGGTTCGGGAACTCCTGGCTTCGGCCAGCGGTCACAGAGACGGCATGTAGTCCTGCAAGATGCTGCCACCGACGAACTCGCGCAAGATAGAGTTGTCCGGCACCAGATCGGCCGAACAGGGCTCAATCCAGTCCAGGAAGGACATCAGGCGTTTGGCCTCAACATATTCCAGCGTGCCGGGCTCGACCTGTCGCAGCAAAGGCAAAACCAGCGGCTGCAAAACCGCCAGCTCATAGACCAGCGCCGAGTTGAAAATCGCATCGGCGTTGCCCTGATAGGGGAAGATGTTCCGTTCCTCGCCCCGCCGCACGCTTTCCCATCGTCGGATGGTGGTTGCCGCCGAATAGCCTCGCTGCGTGGCGTCGCGCGTGATCCGCCGCAGCAGCCGCGTGTCGCTGGTCGGAATACGATTGTGGTGATCCAGATTGAGCTGCGTCAGGGCGGAAACGTAGATGCGGTACACGCTCTCCGCTTGGGCATCGGGCAGCAGCGCCGGGTTCAGGCCATGAATGCCCTCCACCAGAATGATGGTATTCGAGTTGGCCTTCACCTCTGGCCCTGCCTCCCGCAAACCGGTCACGAAATTGTAGCGCGGCAGGCGGACGGTTTCACCGGCCATCAGGCTGAGGATTTGCGAGCGGAACAGTGGCAGGTCTATCGCCTCCAGCGCCTCGAAATCATAGTTCCCCTGTTCATCCAGCGGCGTGTCGTTACGGTTGACGAAATAATCGTCCAGGCCGATGGCCAAAGGGGTGATGCCATAAGCCAACAACTGAACGGCCAATCTCCGCACGAACGTGGTCTTACCGGCCGAGGACGGGCCGGCGATGAAGACCAGTTTCACCTTGCCCTGGCGTTCGGCGATAGCCCCCGCCAGATCGGCCACCCGTCGTTCGTGCAATGCCTCAGAAACCAGCATCACTTCCCGGATGCGGCCCGTGTCAACCGCAGCGTTCAACGAGGCCACATCTCTCACTCCCAGCAGTTGCAACCACCTGCCATACTCCAGGAAAGCCGAAATCAGTTGCGGGTAATGTCTGGCCTGGGTCATATCTTTTGCCTGAAACCGGGTGGGGAAGTGCAGGATGAAACCGTCCCCCTCGTGGTTCAGGCTGAAATACTGCAAGTAGCGGGTCGAGGGCAACATATAGCCGTAGAAATTGTCGTAATACCCCAGTAGCGAGTAGACATTCAGATGGTCCTTCTTGCGATACTGAAGCAACCGCACCTTGTCCTCGTAACCCAGGCGACGGAACAATTCCACCGCCTCGGCGACAGGCATCACCTGGCCGACAATCGGTTCATCAGCCCTGACAATGGCCCGCATGCGCATTTCGATTTGATTCAGCTCAATCGGGGTGAACGGCGGCCGGCCCGCCACCTGACAGTAGAAACCGCCCAACGGCACGATATGGTCAATCAGCAATCGCGCCTCAGGAAAGAGCTGGTGCGTCGCCACGCACAGCAGCAAGATAAGCGACCGCTGATAGATGCGCATCCCATCGCTGTTCGACATGGTGACAGGCTCGGCATCCACGTCTCTGGTGACCGGCGTGGTCAGCTCACACAGCCGGCCATCAACCAGCGCGGCCACGACCGGCGCCGGAGTATTCAGGTGTGCCGCCTGAACGAACGCCTCCAGCGGAGCACCGATCGGCCCTTCGTATACCTGTCCATTTTTGAATCGCACCTGCACCGTCTGCCGGGGCGCGGCCGGCCAAATCACCGGGGTCTCTGCTGTCATCATATCATCAATTATAACACCAACCTTTCGAGAAACTCAAACCAGAAAATCCGTTGACGCCAGGTCGGATACAGAAACCCGACCTGCGGGAACTCCGGGGTCGCGGCCGTAGCACAGGGCCTTGTGCCCGTTGCACCTACGAAGGGCTACGCCACCCCCGTCATTCTGAGATCCCCCACGGTGCGTGGGCGCGCCGCTCAACGGGGAAAGAACACCGCCCCCTCCCGTCATGCTGAGCCGCAGGCGAAGCATCTCGCGCTGGCAGGCGTTGAGATTCTTCGGCGCTATCGCGCCTCAGAATGACGGGACAGCGTAGTTTCTTAGTAGCCAAAGCCCTGAACGCAGTGAAGGGGCAGCGAAGAATCTCATTGCGCATCGTGAAAAGAGATGCTTCGCTGCGCTCAGCACGACGGGGGGCGGTGG
>DAOTYC010000207.1:0-8915 GCA_034435095.1 Anaerolineae bacterium
GCGCGCTGGCGACGGTGATATTCTTATTGCTCACGGCGCCAATTTCGGCACACATGATCGGCCGCGCCGCCTACTTCAGCGGCGTGCCGCTGTACAAAGGCACCCGCTTCAACGATCTGCTCGGCCGCTACGACCGGACCACCCACGAGCTGAGCGGCTCGCGCGAAAGGGAAGGATGAGAAGAGGACGAGCACACTGCTGGGCAGTTCCCGTAGGTCGGGTTTCCATACCCGACCGATAGCGGCTGAGAACAGCGGATGCGCAGGATGCGACGGATCAGGCCATCCGTGCCCTCCTGTCCATCCGCTGTTCTTGGCGCTCTGCTGAGAACAGCGGATACGACGGATGCGACGGATGCGACGGATCAACCTGCCGTCATGCTGAGCCGCTGGCGAAGCATCTCGCGCTGGCAGGCGTTGAGATTCTTCGCTTCGCTCAGAATGACGAAGGGGGCGTTGGCGCGCCTCAGCATGACGGGGCGGGCGTGCGGCGGCTGATGACCATCTCGATGCTGTGCTGGGGACAGACCAACATGCACAGTCCACAGCCATCGCAACGTTCGGCGTCAATGGTGACGACCTGGCCCTTTTGCCCGCTGATGGCCTGATAGCCGCCGTCGGCGCAGGCTGTGACGCACAGCAGACAGCCGTTGCATGTTTCGTTCACCTGCGCCCTGGCCCGTTGATCGAGCGACAATTCCGGAAACTCGATAACTTTCGGTAGGGCTGCGCCGATGACCGGGTTCAGGTTTGCAAAGCCTCTGCTATCCAGATAGCGGTTCAACCCTTTGGTCAATTGGTCAATAATGCCAAAGCTGTGCCACATGACCGCTGTGCCAAGCTGGACGGTGCTGGCGCCGACAGCCATAAACTCGACTGCATCCTGCCGGGTGAACAGCCCGCTCAGACCAGACACCGGCAACCCGGTCGCCTTGGAGATTTGCGCCACGCAGCGCAGTGCAATCGGCTTGATGCCAGGGCCGGAATAGCCGCCATAGGCTGAATAACCGGCCACCGACGGCAGCGGGTCGAGCGTGTCCAGGTCTATGCCGATCAGGCCAGATACCGTGTTGGTCGCACACAGCGCCACCGAAACACAAATCAGGCCGAAAAGTGGGCGCGTCCAGCATTTCCACACAAGACCTCGTGCGATTGCGCACGAAGTCCATTTGACAAATCCCCCGATATAATATATAATTCAGTTTGTGAAAAAACGTGCGATATGTATCGCGTTTGAGGAGGCTATAGGGTGTACGAAATCATCTATCGGGAGGATTTGGCTCCGGTCACCAAGCTGTTTGAGGTTTCTGCACCGGAGATTGCCCGCAAGGCCAAAGCCGGGCAATTTGTCATCGTGAGGCTGTGTGAGACGGGAGAGCGCATCCCGCTGACCATCGCCGATTATGACCGCGATAAGGGCACTCTGACCATCATCTTCCAGGAGGTGGGCAAATCAACCCGCCAACTGGGCACGATGGGCGTCGGGGACCGGCTGTGCAGCATCACCGGGCCGCTGGGCCTGGCTTCTGAAATTGAAAAGTACGGGACGGTGATGTGCGTGGGCGGCGGCGTGGGCATCGCGCCGGTGTATCCCATCGCACGCGAGCTGAAAGCGGCCGGCAACGAGGTGATCTCGGTGATCGGCGCGCGCAACAAGGACCTGCTGTTCTGGGAGGACAGGATGCGCGCCGTCAGCGATCAGCTCATCGTCTGTACCGATGATGGGTCTTACGCGCGCAAGGCCCTGGTCACCGAGCCGGTCAAGGAGATACTGGAAGCGCGCAAGGATGTGCAGGTCATCTGGGCCATCGGCCCGGCCATCATGATGAAATTTGTCAGCCTGACCACCAAGCCGTTTGGCGTGAGGACCATCGTCAGCCTCAACTCGATCATGGTTGATGGGACGGGCATGTGCGGCGCATGTCGCGTGGAGGTGGCGGGAACGACCAAATTCGTCTGCGTGGACGGCCCGGAATTCAACGGCCATGAAGTGGATTGGGACTTGCTGCTGGAGAGACAGCGACAGTATCTGGCCGAGGAAAAGCTGGCACTGGAGCACTATAGCTGCGGCGCCGGCGAACATTGATCGCTCATCCGGTTCAGGGGCAGACAATCGTCCCGTGTGGACTTGACCCCTGGATGACATCATCATTCGCAAGGAGAAATTGCTCGATGTCTGAAGAAGAGAAGAAGACAACCACCAAGGCGCCTCGACAGCCCATGCCCGAACAGGACGCCGAGGTGCGCATACATAATTTCAACGAGGTGGCGCAGGGCTACAGCCTGGAGACTGCCATCACCGAGGCGCTTCGCTGCCTCCAGTGCAAGAAACCGCAGTGCGTGCAGGGGTGTCCGGTCGAGGTCGAAATCCCGCAATTCATCGGCGCCCTGGCGCAGAATGACCTGCCCACCGCGGCCAAAATCCTGAAAAATAAGAACAACCTGCCAGCCATCTGTGGCCGCGTCTGTCCACAGGAGACCCAGTGTGAGATCAAGTGTGTGCTGGGCAAGAAGGGCGAGCCGGTCGCCATCGGCCGCCTGGAGCGCTTCGTCGCCGACTGGGAGCTAACCCAGCCGAAGAAGACGCCAGAGCTGCCGCCGCCAACCGGCAAGAAAGTCGCCGTCATCGGTTCAGGGCCGGCAGGCCTGACCTGCGCCGCTGACCTGGCGCGCCTGGGACACAAGGTGGTCATTTTCGAGGCACTGCACGAGCCCGGCGGTGTGCTCATGTACGGCATTCCAGAGTTCCGTCTGCCCAAAGAAGTCGTCCTCAAAGAGGTTGAGTACGTCAAGAGCCTGGGCGTCGAAATCCGATTGAACAGCGTGGTAGGCAAGCTGTACACCGTTGATGAGCTGCTGAATGAGCAGGGGTTCGACGCGGTGTTCCTGGGCACCGGCGCCGGCCTGCCCATGTTCATGCACATCCCCGGCGAGAACTACAACGGCGTCTATTCTGCCAATGAATTCTTGACGCGGACCAACCTGATGAAAGCCTATCGCTTCCCCGATTACGACACGCCGATCAAGGTCGGCAAGAAGGTGGCCGTCATTGGCGCGGGGAACGTGGCGATGGACGCGGCGCGCTGCGCCAAGCGGCTCGGCGCGGATGAGGTGTACATCGTCTATCGGCGGTCTGAAGCCGAGGTGCCGGCACGCGCCGAAGAGGTGCATCACGCCAAAGAAGAAGGCATCATCTTCAAGTTCCTGACCGCCCCTACTGAAATTTATGGCAACGACAAGGGCTGGGTGACCGGCATGAGGTGCATCAAAATGGAGTTGGGCGAGCCGGATGCCAGTGGCCGCCGCCGCCCCGTCCCCATCCCTGGCTCGGAATATGACATGGAAGTGGATACCGTCATCATGGCGCTGGGCACCAGCCCCAACCCGCTCGTTTTCCAGGACGCTGAAGGGCTGGAACGCAGCAAGTGGGGCACGGTCGTCGCCGATGAGGAGACGGGCCTGACCCGCAAGGACCGCGTCTGGGCGGGCGGCGACATCGTCACCGGCGCAGCGACGGTCATCAGCGCGATGGGCGCAGGCAAACGCGCCGCCGCCTCCATCCACAAGTTCCTGACGGAAGGCACGTTCGACGTGAAAGAGAGCAATTGACGCGGGCGCATCTGCATGCGCCAACAGCAACCGCCGGTGCATACCGATGGATATTCTCGGTGTGCACCGGCGGTTTCACTATTCGCCAGCGGTCACATGCAGAGACCCAACGACTGATTGGGTAAATGACAACTGTGCCTATTCGGCCACTTCCACCGCCTGGCCCGTCTCCGCCGAACGGTAGGCCGCTTCCAGCACGCGGATGGCCCACAGGCACTCCGGCCCACTGGTCAGCGGTTCCTGGCCGCTCAGCACACAGTCCAAGAAGTGTTCCATCTGTCGCTGGTACATCGGCAGGTCACACTGCTGCTTGCGCGGCGGCATCTGCGGTTTCGTCACACTCCAGACGCCCTCGACGTGGGTATGCAACTCGGCCGGCAGGGCGCGGGCATAGCCCCTGGTGCCGTAGACCTGGCTGTAACCCTCCAGGCCATCAGCGTAGAGGTGATACCAGCCCGCCTCGATGATGCCGGTCACGCCGCCCTCGAACTCGATCAACACGTCGGCCGTATCCTCCAGCTCGATGGGTTGGAAGCGGGTGCTTGCCGTGGCCATGACGCGCAGTGGCCGCGCGCCATTGAGCAGGTAGCGCAGCGTGTCAATGGAATGGACGCCCATATCGGCCAGCGCGCCGCCCCAGGCAAACTCTTTCTTGACGAACCACGAGCCCGACGGCGGCCCTTCGTGCAGCCAGATGGCGTGCGACTTTACTTTGAAGACCTCGCCCAGAATGCCGCTGTCAATCACGCCTTTCAGCCAGCGGATTTCGTGGTCGAATCGCCACATGTGGGCGATCATCAGGCAGCGGCCGGCGCGTCGCGCGGCGGCGATCATCTGCTCGCCCTCGGCGACCGAAGTGGCCATCGGTTTTTCGCACAGCACATGCTTGCCCGCCTCCAGCATCATGATCGTGACAGGCGCGTGGAGGTAGTTCGGCAGGCCGATGACCACCGCGTCAATCTCCGGATCGCGGGCCATCTGCTCGAAGTCGGTGTACGTCCGCGGGATGTGATAGCGTTCGGCCAGAACGCGCAGTGAATCCGCGCGCAAATTGCCGGCGGCGACCACCCGTGCTCGGGGGTTGTCGGCCAGCGTGAGCATGTGAAAGTCGCGGATGATGATGCCTGTGCCCAGGACGCCAATACGCAGTTTCTCGCTCATCTCAGATACTTGCTCGCGATCTCACAGAATTGGTTGGCTCGCTGCTCCACCACATCCAGCCCATCGTTGATGTTGACGCCAAAGGACGAGCGCAGGCCGGGGTCGGGCACGCCGATGCTGATGTTGATCGAACGGGCCAGCAGCGCGTCGGTGTTGGGCAACATGCCCTGGTAGTACTTGATGCGCGGGGCCTTGCTGGTGTAGTATGGGCAGGTGAACGGGCACTGTTCCGGTGTGATGGTGCGCTGTTCCAGGATGTTCTCCATGTTGTTGTAGACGTGCCAGCCGGCCGCTGACATGGGCCGCCCGCCGATTTCCGCCGCGATCTTTTCGGCAATCTCCGCCGTCGGCAGGATGACGGTCAGCAGGGTGCAGATCTCGCCGTCTGGGTCGGGCAACTCGCGGAACTCGATGCCTGGCAGTTGCGCGACGATCTGCTTGAAGCGCGTTTTGTTGGCGCGCAGGTGGCTCAGGATCTGGGGCAGCTTCTTGAGCTGGCCCAACAGCACGGCAGCCTGCACTTCGGTCATGCGGAAGTCCAGGCCGATGAACGGCCGCTGGCCCACCTCAACGCCGGTGCGGCCGGGCGAGTGGCCCTGATCGTGGAAGGCGAAGGCGCGCTCATAGAGGTTGCGGTCGCTGGTGATGACCATGCCGCCATCGCCGGCGGTGATGGTCTTGTAGGCGTTGAAGCTGAAGCAGCCGATTGTGCCAATCGAGCCAATGGGCCGCCCCTTGTACGACGCACCGAAGGCCTGCGCCGCATCCTCGATCAGGGCGATGCCGTGTCGGTCGGCGATGGCTTTCAGCTCGTCCAGGCGGGCGGGGTTGCCCATCATGTGGACGGCCATGATGGCCTTCGTGCGCGGCGTGACCTTGGCCGCCACATCCGCCGGGTCGAGGTTGAAGGTGCGGTCTATTTCAGCCAGCACGGGGATAGCCCGCGCGTACACGATGGACGAGATGCTGGCGATGAAGGTGTAGCCGGGCACGATCACCTCGTCGCCCGGGCCAATGCTCAGCGCGCCCAGCGCCACCAGCAGCGCGCTCGTCCCCGAATTGACTGCCACGGCGTGATTGACGTGCGACATCCTGGCGATTTGCTCCTCCAGGGTGAGCACTTTGCGCTTGAAGTTCGGGTCCTGTTCCGCGCCGTAGCGGTAGAGCCACCGCGAGCGGAGAACCTCCAATACTTCCTGAATTTCTTCCTCTCCTACAATTTCCATTCCTGGTCCTGGCATGTGATGTAACCTCCTTAAGAATCGCTTTCATGAAGATTTAACGCCCTTGCCCGTCAATGTGGCAAACACGGTGAACAAGAGCGTGATCGAACCCAACAGCAGCAGGGTAGCCAGGGCGTTCACCTTCGGGGTGACGCCAAACTTGACCTGTGAGAAGATGTACATCGGCAAGGTGCTCTGCGAGCCAATGGTGAACAGGGTGACGACAAATTCGTCCAGCGACAGGGTGAAGGCGAACAACGCGCCGGCGATCACGCCGGGCATGATGATGGGCAGGGTGATCAGCCGGAACGTCTGCGCCGGGTTGGCCCCCAGGTCGGCTGCGGCCCATTCGAGTCTTTGGTCGAAATCGAGGAGCCGGGCGGTGACCACCAGGATGACAAAGGGCGTGGTCAGCACCACGTGGCCCGCTATCACCGTCCACAGCGACAGGCTGACCCCCAGCAGCGACGAAAAGAAAATGAGCAGGGCCACGCCGATCAGCAGGCCGGGCAACATCATCGGCAGCAGGAAAACCACCCTGAGGGTCTCTTTAAGCCGGAACTGGCTCCTGACCAGCGGAAAGGCCGCCGAAGTCCCGATGGCCGTCGCCAACACGGCGGTCACGCCGGCGACAAGCAGGCTGTTCTTGAAGGCATCAATCACCAGGTAGTCCCTGAACAGGTTCTGATACCAGTGCAAGGTCAGGCCCGTGAATGGCAGCGTGGCGGCCTTTGACTGATTGAAAGAAAAGGCGGCCAGCAAGATCACCGGCACGTAGAGGAACAGGTAGATGAGTATCCCATAGAAGACAAAACCGGTATGCGTCCTTTCCCTGCCGCTCATTTTAATCACCATATCAATACATCTCCTCGATGCGGATATAGCGCCGCAGCGCAAAGAGCACAGCGATGATAAACAGGGCGATGCCCAGAGCTACCGCCGCGCCCTGCGGTATCTGGAAGCCACGGAACAGGTTGACAATCATCACCGCGATGGTGGTGCCGCTCGTCCCGCCGACCAACTTCGGAGCGATGTATTCCCCCAGCATCGGAATAAAGACAAAAATGAAGGCCGTGACGATGCCCTGTTTGGTCTGCGGCAAGGTGATCTCCACAAAGGCGCGCCAGGGCCGTGCGCCCAAATCCATCGCCGCGTCAACCTGAGCGAAATCGAACTTCTCCAGCGTGGCGTATAGCGTGATGACCACGAAGGGCAGGTAGAGATATAGGAAGACCACGAAGACGCTGAAATTGTTGTACAGCAGGAACTCCAGCGGCTCTTGAACGATGCCCAGCGCCATCAGGGCCTGGTTGATCAGCCCTTTGCGTCCCAGAATGCCCATCCAGGCATAGACGCGCAGGAGGTAGCTCGTCCAGAACGGGATGATGACCAGCACCAGCAGCGGCAGTTGCCAAGATTTTCGCACGTGTCGTACCAGAAAATAGGCGAAGGGATAGCCGACCAGCAGTGAGAGGGCGGTGACGCCAAGCGAGATGGCGAATGTCTTGGCAATGACGCGCGTGTATGTCGTCCAGCCGAGGAAGGCCTCGTAGTTCTTCAACGTCCATTTGGGTACGACATTCACGCCCTCGGTCTGCCAGAAACTGTAGACAACCATGACGATCAGTGGAACCAGAAAGAAACTGACCAGCAAGAGGCTGATGGGAACAAACCCGAGCAACATCTTGTTGGAACGAGTTGTGCCGGCCATCTCTTCGTCTGCGCGCACGACCTCGCCCAGCGCGCGGGCGCGGGTTGCCTCTGGTTCAGCGGTTGGGTTGTGAAGGGTCATGGCATTCTCCTTAACAGTGATACGGGCAGGGAGCGCAATCGAATTGCGCCCCTGCCTTCGTCGCCCTACGGGCGGCTTGTCATAACAAGACGCGTCCGAGATTTCAGGCGAGCCGTAGGGCAGGTTTCCAAACCTGCCGCCGTAGTAAGTCGGGTATGGAAACCCGACCTACTACGGTTGAGGCGCAATGGCGTGGCCTCTCCATCATTCTGAGGAGCGAAGCGACGAAGCCGCGCCCTGAGCCGCAGCGAAGGGAATCTCAACGCCTGCCGGGGTGAGATGCTGCGCCTTCGGCAGATGCTTCGCTTCGCTCAGCATGACGGGGATGCGCGGCGCGAGATGCTTCGCCTTCGGCTCAGCATGACGGCCAGCCCCATTCGGTAAACCTCGGGTGCACCCACCATCACCGGTCGCAATGTTTCTCTTACCCGGCGGTGGCCAGGGCCTCGTTGAAGGCGGCGATGGTCGCGTCCAGGTTCTGCGATGGCCCCTTCAGGGTCATGGTCAGGGCCACCTCGGGTTGGTCGAAGAGATAGCGTTTGGCCCGTTCTTCGTAGCCGTTCTTCACCAGCCAGTGATAGGCGTCGCGGTTGAGCAATGGACGGCCATATTCCAGGAAGTTCTTGGCTATCCACTCGCCAGTCTCCATCTTGTCCAGGAAATTCAACGCAACATCTTTGTTTACGGCATCCTTGACGATCATCTCGCCGTCCATCCAGCCTACGATGCCTTCTTTGGGCACGAAAGTCTTGATCTCCGGGCCGCCGGCGTCCTTCACCCGGTCTTCGATGCCCAGGTTGACCGTAGCCAGCCAGATAGATTCGTCCGCCAGCAGGGTGACCAGCTCCACATTCTGCTCGACGAACTTCAGGATGTTGGGCAGCAGGGCAATGAGCTGCTTCTTGGCGGCTTCGATTTGCTCCGGCGTCATGTCGTAGGAGTTCTGGATGCCCAGCGATTTGCCCATCATCGCCATGACGTCGAATGGCTGGAGCTCCATGGCTACCTTGCCTTTATACTTCGGGTCCCAGAGCACTTCCCACGAGGTGGGGGCCTCCGGCACATACTTGGGATTGTAGGCGACAACGACCGGCGACCAGCCGAAGGGGAAGGCCAGATGCATTCCATCGT
>DAOTYC010000208.1:0-5576 GCA_034435095.1 Anaerolineae bacterium
GAGACAGAGGGAGAACATCGTCAAAGCGCGCGTACTGTTGGACCTGATTGGCCTGCGTCAGGCAGAAAATACGTTGGCGAAAAACCTGCCGTATGCCGAGCAGAAAATGTTGGAAATCAGCCGCGCCATGATGACTGACCCTGACCTGATCATGCTCGACGAACCGGCTTCAGGCATCAATCCCACCGTAGTCAACCGCATCCTGAACTATATTCGCGAGCTGCGCGACAGGCAGGGCAAGACATTCCTGATCGTTGAGCACGATATGCGGGTTATCATGAACCTGTGTGAACGGATCGTGGTGCTGAACTATGGGCAGAAGATTGCCGAAGGCACACCGGAAGAAATTTCCTGCAACCCTGTCGTGATTGATGCTTACCTGGGAGTTTAGGCCATGACCGAAAGCATTTTGGAGATTAGAAATCTGGTGGCCGGGTATGGTCACATTGAGGTGTTGCACAATATCTCGATGACCATCAACCGGGGAGAGATCGTCACCATGGTAGGCGCAAATGGAGCCGGGAAGTCTACCACATTGAAGAGCATCTATGGGCTGACCACGATCTTCTCGGGGCAAATCTTGTTCATGGGCAAGGACCTGACTAATCTGAGAGCGCATGACCTTGCCGCCTTGGGGCTGGCGTATGTACCGCAAGAGCAAAGTGTATTCCCCTCTCTCACTGTCCGCGAAAACCTGGAGATGGGTGCCTACGCGGTCGATCCCAAACTGATTCCGGAACGGGTGGAGAAGGTGTGCCAGAGATTCCCCATACTGGGTGAGCGAGCCAGGCAGAAAGCTGGCACGTTGAGCGGCGGCGAGCGGCAGATGTTGGCGATTGCGCGCGGGCTGATGACTGAGCCCCATCTGATGCTGTTAGACGAGCCTTCATTGGGGCTGGCTCCGATGATCATCGCCGCGCTCTTTGACCAGATACAAGCCATCAATGCGGCTGGCACGACCATTTTTCTTATCGAGCAGAACGCCCGTCGCGCGTTGGCGATTGCCGACCGTGGATACGTATTGGAGCTGGGACAGATTCGTTACGAAGGCAAAGGCGATGAACTGCTGGCCGATGAGCATGTTCAGAAAGCCTATCTGGGCGCAGGTGGCGTGGGAGAAGCGTGCGATGAATGACAGAGCACCTGGTTTCTAATTCAGCTGCAGCTTGCGCCACTCAAAAGTCACTCTGCGTTAAGGAAGGAGAATCGTTTTATGAGAAGTAACTTCAAGGTGCAGCTTACCCCACACTTCCGCGTGCTCTCAGACGACCAGGTCGAAGAGCTGCACCTGGCGACGTTGGAAGTGTTGCGCCGCACCGGGGTGGCCGTCAAAGAACCGGAGGGGCGAGAACTCCTGAAGAAAGCCGGCTGTTGGGTGGACGGCGAGCGCGTGCGTTTACCAGCCCATCTCATCGAATGGGCGTTGGCGATGGCTCCTCCGCGCGTCATTCTGTGCGATCGGAACGGCAGGCCGGCCATGTTCCTGGAAGGGTACAAAGTCTACTATGGCACCGGCTCTGATTGTCCGTATATAATCGATCCGTACACAGGCGAGAGGCGGCAGGGCCTTCTACAGGATGTGGTCCATTTTGCCCGCCTGGTGGATGCGCTGCCCAACACGGATTTCCTCATGTGCATGACGATGGCATCGGACATTCCGGCGGCAGTCTCGGACCTCTACCATTTCCGGGCCATGTTGGAAAACACAACCAAGCCACTATGCTACACCGCCTGGAACCTGGACAACCTGAAAGACATATTGGCCATGTGCGAGGCGGTCGCGGGCGGCGAAGAGGCGTTTCAGCGCAATCCGTTCGCTATCCTGTATGCTGAACCCATCTCGCCGCTGCAGCACACCATCGAAGGGACGCAGAAGCTGTTGCACATGGCGCGTAAGCATCTGCCCGTCATCTATACGCCGGGCATGATGACCGGTGCGGCTGCACCCATCACCAGCGCGGGCGGGTTGATCGTCGCCAACGCCGAGATGCTCAGCGGCCTGGTCATGGCACAACTGGCCGGAGAAGGCGCGCCGTTTGTGTACGGAGGCGGAGTGACCCTGATGGACATGAGCACGATGGGCGTGACCTATGCTTCGCCGGAGTTCATGCTCAATACCTGTGCCCTGGCGGACATGGCGCGTCACTACAGGTTGCCCGTGTTCGGTTTCGGGGCCTGTTCTGACTCGAAATGCTTTGACCAGCAGGCGGCGTTGGAAGGCGGCCTGTGGGTTTTGCTTACCGCTTTGAGCGGCGGCAATCTGGCCCACGATGCCGGCTACATCAATTCGGGTCTGACGGCCTCGATGGAGATGACCGTCATGAACGACGAGGCGGTTGGCCTGGTGCGGCGCATTCTCGGCGGCGTGGAGGTCAGCGATGAGACGATGGCTCTCGACGTCATTGACCAGGTTGGGCCGGGCGGCCATTTCCTCGGCGAAGACCACACCTATCGTCACTTCCGAGAGAACTGGTTCCCCAAATTGCTTGACCGCAGCAACTACGAGACCTGGAAGGATAACGGTGCCCTTACGCTAGGCGACCGTATTGGCGCCAAAGTACGACAAATCTTGGAGACCCATCAGCCAGAACCTTTGGCAGAAAACATCAAGGCGGAACTCGAAAACATCATTTCCCGGGCGGAGGAAAGGGTCGGTACTAAAGGAGGGCAACGATGATCAGAAGCAATTATCAGGCGTATTTGACCCCTCAATTCAGGGTGTTGTCTGATGACCAGTTGGAAGAGATTCACCTGGCTACGCTGGAGGTCTTGCGGCGCACTGGCGTAGTCATCAAGGAGGCGGCGGGCCGTGAGCTTCTCAAAAAGGCTGGCTGCTGGGTGGATGGCGAGCGGGTGCGCATCCCTGCCCATCTCATCGAATGGGCCGTGCGCATGACGCCGCCGCGGGTGACGCTGTGCGACCGCAATGGCAAACCGGCCATGTTTCTTGAGCGCAACAAGGTATACTATGGCACAGGGTCAGACACGCCGAACGTGGTTGATGCTTATACGAATGAACGGCGCCCGGCCAGGCTGCAGGACATCGCCGACATCGCGAGAGTGGTGGATTATCTGCCGCACATCAGCTTCCTGATGTGTATGGGCATTGCCTCGGATGTGAACACGGCCATCTCCGACATCTATCATTTCGATGCAATGGTCAGCAACACGGTGAAACCCATCGTCTTCACCGCCTGGAATCTGGACAACCTGAAGGACATTGTGGCGATGGCCGAAGCGGTGGCGGGGGGCGCTGAGGCACTGCAACGCAATCCGTTCATCGCGCTGTACACCGAGCCGATTTCGCCGCTTCAGCACGCGGTGGAGGCGACGCAGAAATTGTTGTGGATGGCCGAAAAGGGCCTGCCCGTTGTGTACACGCCGGGCCTCATGACCGGCGCGACGGGACCCGTCACTTCGGCGGGAGGTTTGGTGCAGGGCAATGCTGAGATGCTCAGCGGCTTTCTGATGGCCCAGCTCAAACGCGAAGGCGCACCATTGATCTACGGCGGCGGCGTCCTGCCCATTGACATGCGGACTACCCTGATGTCTTACGCTGCGCCGGAGTTTATGTTGAACACCTGTGCGCTGACCGATATGGCCCGCTACTACCGGGTGCCCATGTTCCATTTCGCCGGTTGCACCGACGCCAAGACCTTCGATCAGCAAGCAGCCCTGGAGGGCGGAATCTGGATGTTGCTGGCAGCCCTGAGCGGGGGCAACCTCGTGCACGACGTGGGGTACATTGACAATGGGTTGACTGCCTCCTATCAGATGCTCGTCAGCATGGACGAAGTCGCCGGTTTGGTGCAGCGCATCATGGGCGGGGTGAATGTCAGCGATGAGACCATGGCCCTGGATGTCATTGACCAGGTTGGGCCAGGGGGCCACTTCCTGGGCGAGGATCACACTTACCGTCACTTCCGTGAAAACTGGTTCCCCAAGTTGCTCGACCGCAGCAACTATGAAACCTGGAAAGAGAGCGGCGCCCTCACTCTGGGCGACCGGGCGGCGGCCAAGGCCAGACAAATCCTGGAGACCCATAGGCCACAGCCTTTGCCCGAGACAACGACAGCCAGGTTGAAGGAGATTATCCAACAGGCCGAGGCAAGGGTCAAGGCGTGATCCCACAGACATAATTAAGGGGCAAAGCCTCCAATGTAACGGGCTTTGCCCCTTTCTTCAAGCTATCCAGGTTCTGGTGGCGGGCTTTACTTCACCAGAGCCTTCAGCGCCATAAACTGCGACGGAACGACAAACGATTCGATAGCTGTCACCTTGCCGTTCGCATCGAACGTCAGCACGTCAATACCGTTCATGGTGTAAGTGTTGCCATCAATGGTCCAGGTGCCCGTCCACTTCGCCGCTCCCATTTTGTCGTCGGCAAACACGGTGTTGTAGGTCACCCTGTAGCTCGCCTGCTGGAACAGTTCCGGCGTGTCGCTCATAAGCGGGTGGGGTATCATCTGCCCGCCAGCCATCAGGGCAACGTAGGCATTTCGGTCCTGTCTGGTGATGGCATCCGCGTAGGCCTGAACTTCAGCGGCCATAGTCTTAGGGGCGGTCAGCCCGCCGGTGACAAGCTGCTGGGCAGTCGGGGCCGCGATGGGAGCTGCTGCCTGGCCATTGTCCCACTTGACCATGATATTCGGCGAAGTCGGGCTGGCCAGGTCCAGCTTCCACACGACCGCATTCCTTGCGGAGTCGTAGGTTGCCCCCTCCTTCGGCGAATAGTCCAGGATTTTGCCGGGCAATGCAACGGAGTAGGACATTTCGAAGCCCATGCTGGCCATCATCTGGCTTGCCATGGCCTTTTCTTGCTCGCTCATGGTAGAGGCGTCCTCTCCCTGTGCGCCGGCCGCTACGTTGCCGGTGTTCACAGCGAAGTTCAGGGTGTAAACATTCCCTTCCTGGCTCCAGGTAATGGTATCCATAGCTTCCTTTGGATCGCTGCTGAATTTCTGGGTCGCCAACTCATTCAGGTCCTTGAATGGGATAGTAACCTTGATTCCTTCTTTGGTGCCTGTTTCATCGCGGTAAGGCTCTACAACTGCACCGGGCACGCCCGCAAACTGTGTCTTCACGTCAGCAAATGGGTCCTGCTCCATGGCCGTGCCCCCTGGTTCGACTGTGCCTCCCAGTTGGCTCATGCTCTGCATCATAGTCTTGTCCAGGGCCATGATCACACTGCGTGAGCCGCTCAGATCAGGGTTAATGACCAATTCCGACTTGATTGTTACGCAACCGGACAGCAACAACACGCCGGCCAGCAGCACCACAAGCGCGCCAAAACGAAACTGCCTCTTGAATTTCATCACTGTTTTCTCCTTTTCTCTCGTATAGGTGGGACGCTCCGAAAAACACTTGCCCTGAGGCCCTCCACTGCCTGCACTTCCAGCCAGGGCTGGGCCGATAGACAACATTCGTTTAACTCGCTCCGGAAGTATCGGGCGACTGCCATTCATCTAAAAATTGGAGCGTGATTCAGATGCTGTCTGGCTTCACGGTCAATCCAAACCCTGATAAGGCCCAGATCGCACCCCTCAGGTAGCAATGTGATTATATCACATCCAGGG
>DAOTYC010000209.1:0-10253 GCA_034435095.1 Anaerolineae bacterium
CGCCAGGACATAGCGGTCATCCCACGCGCAATCTCCGGTGTTCTTGAGCCGCCAGACCTTTTCAAAGAGCTCGCCAGGCTTGAAGGTGGTATCATCGGGCACGGTCACGTCGGCGACGAAGGAAGCGTTGGGGGCACATGCAAATTGCTGTGCCGAGCCAACAATAGGGGACAACAACGACCAGACGACGCCAAACAACAAACCTACAGGGATGGCCTTTGAGCCAGGCATAGGCATTGCTCCTTTCGTCGAAGCGATCAGGCTTGCCGCCTTTGATAAGTTGCTGGTGTGGTCGGGGGACGGCTGAGGCGTTCCCGTCGCAGTGCGGGCCGATCGGAGAAGGCGATTGTCATGAATGTGTGAGGCCGATGTCCTCAGCCAATCAGCCAAGGCCGATCACAGTGAAGAAGTACAATATCTTAGCTACACAACGATATTATATCACAAAATGGCGAGGCCTTCAATAGCAGTTCAGAAATTTTAAGGTTCGCTCCAATTGCGCTGTGGTTCCAGCGGACTATCTATCACCAGGTCATACGGTTTGCGGCATTCGAAGCGGCGTTCCGTAGGCCGCCACCAGGCCACCGTTCGCCCGCCGTGCAGGTACTTGACCAAGAGCCCGCGTTCCGTGCGCAGATATACCCGCGTAATAACAGGGCGCCAGAATCGCCGAACCAGCCCACTGGCGCGCAGCCCCCGATAGGGCCAGCGGCCAATCAGGGCAAGCAGCCTGATGATGAACCGAAGCAGACGCAGCGCACGCACCCGCCACAGGCCCGCCCAGCCATTGCGCACGGCCCAGGTCCGCCCCCTGCGCTCGACCTGAATCACCCGCCCCACCAGCCGCTCCGCCGTCAGCGTATAGAGGTCGGCCATCATGGCATTGTCTCCGCACGTAACCAGGCCATCAGCCCGCGTTGCGACCACGCGGTGCACAATGGTATCTGCACCCTCCCGGCAGTTCACCCCGTGAAAGACTACCACATCGCCAACGCACAACTCGGATAATGCGGTCGGTTCCACGGTGAGCCGGTCGCCAGGCCGAAAGGTGCCCCTCATACTGTCGCCATGGTAGAAAAAAAAGCGACCCTGCCCGGTCGCCGGTTCAGCCACCAGCGGCGCAAATGACCGCTTCGGTTTCATCCTATCGCCTTTGTTCATACCTGGTGAAGACTCTCGTGCCTGAAATGTTCGAACGGCAAGAATTGGAACCACAGATTAACACAGGTGCTAGGCCCCTATCGGCATTCGGCGGCAGTTTGCCAGTCATACATGTAGAGACGCGATTCATCATCGCGTCTCTACACCCGGCTGCAATTTGCCCGCAGGAACAAGCTCACGATCCGTGCAATCCATTCCAAGTTATTCGCTTGACCGCGACCGCCACGCCATGCCTACCACACCGGACCGACCGGATACGACGGCCAGTAAGGACGAATCGGTTGCCACGGATAGTAGTTCGACCAGCTATACCCCCAGCTATAGGCATAGTAGACGATGGGTCGCGGCGTGTACGGATAGTACCCCGGCCCACCACAAACCGGCATCCCCCAGCCAGGCGGGTACCAGTAAGGGTTGAAGCCAGGATACCACGGCCACGGCCATGGCCACGGCGGAGGTGGCGGAGGCAGCCGCGTAGGCGTCGGCGTCGGTGTCTGCGGCGTAGGGATCGTTTGCGCCAGAGGCGCCTGATCGTTCGTTGCCCAGACCGCCGACCCCGACAACAGAACCAATACGGCGACAACAACTGTAAAACCGATGGCTAATCTTGCCTGATTCATTGTTCACACTCCCTGATTCATGTTCTAAAGGTTGGTAAGGAACTACATTGCTTGCTCGCGAGCCATCTTACTGTCACCTATTATAACACAATCAGGTAATTTTTGCGTGAACATTAGGTTGAGATTAGGTTGAGATTAGGTTAAAATAGGGCTATAGAACGGGCGACCATTCCCACAGCGGACCGAACGGCGTGGCGGCCTCCCCTACGCCCAGCTCCTCCGGCCTGTCGCCGAAATACACCGGCCTTACACCCGTATTGGCCTCCAGGAGCGCCTCCAGGTCAGCGACCTGGCCATTGCCCAGCACTTCAGGGTGATGTCGCCGCAAAATCGCACGGTACCACTCAAACTGCAACAGAGCGTCGTTGACAACGGCCACATTCTCCCCCAGCTTCAGGCCATAACGCCCATACCACAGTGCAAAGGTGTGTGCATCGCTGCGCACCACGATAAGGCTGCCATGCGGTATGCTCCGCAGGGCGTCCACAGCGTAGTCAATTGCCTGGCGATTCTCACTGAGGTCCATCGCCGCCCAGTGCCACGGCAGGCCAACCAGCGACAGGGCCAGCGCGCCCACACAGACGCCGTAGCGCAGCCGCAACGCCCCAAAAGGTGCTGGTGATGATACACGATGAGATTCTTCGTTGTGCTCAGGAAGCCCCACAGGAAACCGTACAGCACCTTGCGCAAGCCATTCGATGGCGGCGTATAACCCACACGCCGTCCACAGGGTCGCCATTGCCGCGGCTGGCAGCAGGTAGACATAGGAATCGGTCGTATCGTACCAGACAGCGTACATTCCGTACAGGACAAAGACCAGCAGCGTAGCCACCGCCAGCCGCCGCCTGCGCTCCCACAGGCCAATGGCCCCGACAACGGCGAACGGCAGTCCCCAGCCGCCCACGCCAATGACCAGCAGGCGCAGGGCAACAGCCACACGCGCCGGCAGGTGAGCCAGCGGCAAACCCAGTACCAACCCGCGATAGGCCTGCCCGGAGACCAGCCACCACAACCCTTCCGCCGTCGAAGCCCCTCCCCAGTTGACAGGCGGCCACTGAGCCGCCCGCAGAGGTATCAGCGCATAGACGCTTAGCCCCAGCACCAACCCCAGAACCGCCGACAGGAAGAACCACCCTGGCCTGGCCCTCAGCTCGCCCCACAGCAAGACGAGCAGCGCGGGCAGCGTCAGGGCCAGCGACAGATGGTTGCCCAGCCCCACGCCCAGCAGCCCGAAAGTCAGGGCCACCCTCCACCCGCGCTTGCCTTGCCATCCGTTCTCCTCTCCCCTTGTGGAGGAGAGGGAAGCCTCCGCCGAGGCGCCGACCAACATCAGCCCGACCACGAACGCCAGATGCAGGGTGTACACCTCAGCGATCACCGCCTGCGACCAGACCAACGGGCCAAAAGCCAGCAACAGGCCCGCACACGCTGCCGCAACTGTAGGGACAGACCTGCGCCTCTGCCCTCTGCCCACAGAAAAAGCCACCGCTGCCAGGACAACCATCAGCCCTGCGCCGAACGCACCCATGCTGGCGGACAGCAGGTTGAGCCGAAAAGCCACATCGCCCCAGGGCAGCAAGGCCCACAGCGACGCCAGCAGCAAATACGTCGGATAGCCCGTCGGATGCGGCACACCACCGCAGGCGACTGCTGCGGCAAAGTCGCCGCTATCTGCTCCATCGTGCGCCCACGTGATGCTCGGCGACAGCGTGCGCAAATAAACGGCCAACGCACAGAGGGCGACCAACCCGGCAGCGACCCACAAAGACACTTCGGATTTGGGATTTGGGATTCGGGATTTCAGATTTCGGGCTAAAGTGCAATTCACAATCCGCAATCCGCAATGCCCCTCTCAATCCTGAATATCGCCATCGTGAGTCCATAACTCAGCCCCAGGCCGAGGGACAGGGCGCGCAGCCACAGCATCACGGGCGCAATGAATACAACCGCAAGGTCGTGCCGGCGAACCTCAATAAGGAATGGGATGGTGGTCAAGAGGAAGGCTGCGGTCGCCGCCATGGGCAACCAGACCGCCCAGGGCCAAAACGCAGCCAGGGGGAGGCCCAGCAACGTGACGGCCACAAGCAACATTTGCCAGCGAAGGTTCTTGGGCGTGTGCGAGTCGCCGCCGATTTTCTGCGGATAGCGAAGGTATACCCGCGCCCGCCATTTCCCAAAACGAAATTTGCGCCGAAGGTAGTGCATCAGGTTCTCGGCGTGGGTATGGTAAACAACGCCCTGAGGGTTAAATACGAGCCGATAGCCGCGCTGAGCCAGCCGAAAGGAGAACTCCGCGTCTTCGGCGGCCAAGATGTCTTCCGCAAAAAGGCCGGCGTTCTCGAAAACGCTCCTGCGGTAACCCGCCGAATAAGTGTCAATGAAGTCAATGGAATCCATCTCCATCATGGGACGGTATTTCTCTTCGTACTCGACCTGCACGAAGCGCGGTAACAGCCCCCGTTGCCTGGTACGATAGACACCTTTGCACCCCATCACCCGCGGGTCGGCAAACGGCTGGACCATTGCCTCAATCCAATCGCGCGCCGGCTCACAGTCCGCATCGGTGAACAACAGCAGGTCGCCGCGCGCCCGCTTGATGCCAGTGTTCCTGGCCGCCGCAGGCCCGGCGTGAACCTGCCTGATCAAGTGGACACCGGGGCGGTCGGCAGCCTGCGCCGTTTCATCGGCCGAACCGTCATCCACGATGATGAGCTCATACGCCGCGCGGTCGAACGTCTGATTGAGCAGAGCACCGATACAATTGGGCAACGTCTGTGCCGCGTTGTAGGCCGGCACGATAACCGATACGGCCACAGTCGGTTGGGAGCCCATGTCAGCTTCTTGGCCCGACCGGCAATGCAGCCCACAGGACCGGCGGCAACAACACCACAGCGTGGAGCACGACCCCATAGGCCAGGCTCTGGTCGGCCCCGACGTCCAGAGCGCCCAGGGTCAGGACGCACAGGTACTCGAACACCCCGATTTTGGCCGGAGCAGACGGTGGAGCCGTGCCGGCTTGCAGCACGGCCAGCACGAACATGGCCGCCAGCAGCCCCTGCGACATGCCAAGTGCCTGAAAAACCGCTGCGTTGTTGAACAGGTACACCGCCCAGAGCACGGCACTCCACAACAGCGCCGACCAAAGCACGCCCGCCTGTCTGAGCACCGTGAACCCACCCCACAGGGCCTCCAGCCAACCAATCACAGCCGCCCAAACCGGCGAACGACGCGCCAGGCCCGCCAGAGACGACCAGAGGAACAGCCGCGCCAGCGCCAATGCGGCCAACAATCCCACCAAAGCAGCGAGCAACGCGCCGCCTCCGGTCAACGCCCAGCCAGGCAGCGGCAACCAGACCAAAAGCATGGCCGACAGAACCAGCCAAAAGATCAGGTCCAGCAGCTTTTCGGCGCCAATCGTGCCCAGTGCGAAAAACTTGCCCGGCGCGTCATCCGCAGCAACCAAATAGGCCCGTGCCGCCTCACCGGTGCGCACCAAAACCAGGGCATTCAACGCCTGTCCAAGAGCGATCAGTCTGGCCAGTCGCCAGGGATCAGCCGACGGCTGTCGGGGCGCAAGCAGAGCACGCCAGCGCATGGCCCGCACCCAGACCGTCGCCGCGACGCTCGCCAACGCCGCGGCGACCCAGCCCAACCGCACCGTTTGCAGGCTCCACCACAGCGCGCCCCAATCAACCTGTCTGGCGAGCAGATAACACAGCGCCAGACCCACCCCTGCGCTCAGTCCGGCCCGCAGCCAGCCCATCCATGCGCCCCGTCGCAAGACGATAGCCTCGCTCAAGGCCCGCCAGAACTCCTATCTGCGTTCATCGGTGTGCATCGGCGGTTTCGCCGACTTCCACCACCCGCGCCGACGCGATATTGTCCCTGGCATCTTCCTCCTCGGGCAAGACCTCGACATCCACAAACCACAGCCGTTCGCGCCTGGCGAACGGCTCGACGTTCACCGCCTGCTCAACAGTCACGGCGTAGGCGCAGCCGTAGACATCCCGAATGACCTGTGACCCAACGAGTTGAGACTGCGGATTGCCCGGCCGCCCGTCCCAGAAACGAACCTCGATGCCATCGCCGGAACGGGTGATCGTATTGCCACGGTTCTGGATAACGGCCCGCAGCGTCAGCGTGACAGGCGAAGACGAACCGACTTCAGCCTGAGTCACCGCCTCGAAATCGGCGATGACCAGATTGACACGTGGGACGTTGGCCTCGATGTGGCGCGGGTCGGCAACGTAGGCCGCCCAGTGGTCGCCCAGCTCCAGCCGATCCAGTGTCACCGAACTGAACAGCGCGCCGCCGTAGTCCTCGACGCGACCAGGCGTATCCTCGCTGTCATCCAGGCTGTACCACAGACAACGCTGCACCAACCGGTTGTCATCCGCCGGATAGCCCAGCTCCACGTCGGTGACGTTCAGCAGGTAGTCGAAGCTGCCGCTGATGAAGGCCTTAACCCGGTCGAGCGGAATGTAGTACGGTGGCATAATGACCCCGAATTCTGTTATGTAGAGTGGCTTATTGCGCTCGCCTTTGTCCCGCATCCAGGTCCGAAAGCGCGCCACCTGCTCCTTGAAGAGGTCGAGATTGGCGTTGTCATCAATCTCGTACAGCATACCGCGCGTTTCGGTCAGCCCTGCCGGAATATCCGCTCCCCAGCTATCCTTTTCCTCGCGCAGAATGTAGGCGTGCGTGTTCCAGATGTCGACGTCATCCCCCAGCCGTCGTCCATAACGCCTTTCGTACTCGGCCCAGACGCGGTCCAGGTACTCCAGGCGCAGCGGTGTGGCCTGCATCAGGCCAGCGATGGCGATTTTCGCCGACGGGTCTGCGCCTCGGATAAGCTGGCTGATCTCATAGTAGGCCTGGGCGTACAGTTCGGGCACCGTCTCGTCCTGCCGCCCCGTCTCCCAATCCCGGCAGTCGGGTTCGTTGCCGATGAGCCATGTGCCACCAGGGTTGGCAGCCACCTGTCGCTGCAACGCATCCGCGTCGGGCGTCATCGTATAAGTGTAGGGTTGGGTATAGCAATCGCGGCACCAGCCGTGCTTGTCCTGGTGCACGCGCACGATATGCACGAATTCCATGCCTGGCGGCGGGCCGTTCGGGTCGGTGGTGCGATAATTGACATACCAGCCCAGATTCAGGCCGCGGATGTCATACGAGCCAATCGGATTGCGCGACACGGCTATCCCCAGGCGACAGTTCGGGAAACCGATGATCCGGGCGGCCGGCGTGGCAGCGACAATCGCGGTCGGCGGCGCCGTCGGCCCAGGCGGCGCGGGCGGCATAACGCTGCCCACCACATGAACCCTGACCGGCGTCGGCGGCGGGGCCTGCCACGAAGGACCAGAATCGCCGTTGTCGCTCCCACCTCCACCGCCGCCACCGCCCCCCGGCGGCGTGGCCGTAGGCGTCAGCGGAACTGTCGGGCGAGGCGGAATCGTCTGATACAGCGGATTGTGCGCAGGCGACGCCCAGCTCGCCTGCCCCCAAACGACCAACAGCAAGCCTGCAATCCCCGATAGCGCCACGAACAAGATACGCCTTCGTGAAAACATAGCTCCCCCTTTACCGCACGTTACGGCGAGAACTGGCCCTCAGGTCCAGGCCTGCCACAATCAAAATCAGGCCGACGATGGGCCAAAAGCACCAGATGGGAAAGACTTTGACGAAGCTCTCCTGCAAGCGAGATTCCTCGCCTCGCTCAGGCGGAAGTATTCCTGCAGAACCATCGGTCGGCGCAGCACCCCCCTCACCCGTAGACGCCGACGAAAAACCATACACCGGCGTCCGAAACGTTATGGGCGGGACAAAAGGCGGCGCCGACTGGTCAGGAGCAGATGTGACAGCCTCCTCCCCGCCCGCCGACGATTGAGTCGGCGTAGGAGAGGCGGTAGGCGTCGCCGGCACGGCAACAATGGGCTGCGTGGGCCGGCTGGTCACAACCGGCGCGGTCGGCAGCACCTGGCAGGCTGGCCCACCCGCCGGCGCCGCCCAAATGGCCTGGCTCACACCGAACAGGCAGGCAACTCCCAGACTCAACGCGACGATTGTCAAAATGCTTACGGGCCAATTACCCTTATAATGGCTCATCAGGTCACTCAATGTCCGTAGTCAACCCTTATCACCTGGTCACCGCTCAGCTCCAGCTCATAGCGCAGCGATTGCCCCTCGACGAGCGTCGGTTGCGGGTCGCTGCCCAAAAATGGCATCCCGTCCGGCAACCGCACATTCAATAACACGGGCAACGCACGGAGGCCAGGCTGTTTCTGTAATACCAGACGGTACTGCCAGTGATCTTCCACTTTGCGCGCCGTGCCAGCCGGAATGCGATACGAATACTTCAGCACAGCGTTCTCGCCCGGCGCCAGAAGAAACAGTTGTCCCCAGCTCTGGCGTACCTCGTTGACCTTTTCCACTGCCATCCCGTCGTCCGATGCCCTGCCGCGCAGTAAGTAAGCGCCGGGCACCACAATCGGAGGGAAGCTGAGCAGCTCCGCATCGGAAGGCACGATAAGCCTGAGATAGTTCCAATAGCAGCGGTCCATCATGGCCGAGTAGACCGCATCGTAGCGAGGGGTAGGGTCACAGAAGTCAACCGGATTGTGGCCCCGATGCTGGTAACGCAGCTCAACCGTCACATCGCCACCGCCGTCATGGTTGAGCGAAATGCTGTAATCCAGGCTGCGCCCAATTCGCCCACTGGCCTTGTTGAAGCTGACGTTGGCCTCCACAGCCATGAAGTAATCCCCGTCCGAGCGGTCAATGTGCCCATCCCAGCCCAAATCGTAGAGCAATTTCGCCGTCTCAGGTCTCCGGTCATAGATCAGCAGGTGCTTTTCCTCAAGAGCGCGCAGTATGGCCTGCAACAGCGATGTGGGGCTCAGATTGGCTCCACCCTGGACCCGTTTGAGCAAAGCGGCCGCCAGCTCCGAAATGAACGACTTGCGTTGCGCCCACCATGATCTGTCTTGCGCCTGACCCGGCGCCGGCGCCCAGTTGTTTTGCATCCACAACGTAAGGTTGTCCGCCGACACCCAGACCCCGCCCGACTCGCCGGACACCTCGACCGGGCCGATGCCCTCCAGAAGATACTCCAGCGCCGCCTGATCCAACGCGATAACCCCGTCCACTTCCACGCCCGTGCTCAGCAAGTAAAGGCCGGCCGCGGTCTCCGCGGTGGACGGGAAATCCGGCGACCAGTTGGCGTCCCGCAGCAGCCAGTAGTCTGCCGCCATGTATTCATAGAGGGGATAAGGAGGCCAGGGGTACGGCTTGGAAAAGTCGTCGAAGGAATAGCTATCGGCTATGTCTATCTCAGTCACATAGCCGTTCTCGAGGCGCACATGGCCGGCAGCCGAGATGAACCCGCCGGTAGGCCGCAGTTCGTCCTCGTTTTGGGCCAGGATGAGGTAGACGCGCGACCTTTCCGCGCCGAGGAACGAGGGCGCCAGTTCAGCCGCGCGCAATGCCACGGCCAGCCGCCCGATCGCCCTATCGAACTTAGCCAGCGGCTCAGCGAGCTCGGCGGACAGCCGAAAGCTATCAACTCCGGCCCGTTGAGCCAACGCCCTGTCAACCCTCTCACGCGCCAGCCGAAAGCGGCCGCTCTGCTCCTGAACGATTCGGATAGCCGCGGGCGGCTGGATTGCGCCAAAGTCAACCTGCGGCAGAGTGCGCTGTCCAATCTCGCACAGAACCGTGCCTGCGGCCAGCGTTTCCCGGACCATTGACAACAGTTGTGGGGCAGATTGCAGGTCATAGCCGTAGCGGGGCAACCAGGCCAGGAAAGGCGCCAAATTCAGGAAAATTTCGCCCTCGCGTGCCAGGCCATCCAGTTCAGACTCGATGGCCGTCACCCTGCCGCAGAGGACACCCAGTTTGTCCGGCGAGGTCAATGCAGCCTGGCCCTCAGACGCACCGAGCTGCTGAGCCTCTGCCACCAGCATCTTGATCCTGTCCAGGTGAGCTGCGACGCGACTCCCCTTGAACAGGAGCCAGCCCAACCAGGCAGCCAGGACCACAAGGCCGAGCAATATCAGCCACGATCCCCGCCGCCGACCCGAACCAGAAGACCGCTCCTGCGCCATCGGCTGTTACTTCCGACCCAGCAGCCCGAGCAGAGGAATATGCTGCCACCAGGTCCGTCGGTTCTTGTGACGTCGTTTCTCCCGCGCCCCGTCATCACGAGAGTAGTAGTAGTAGTAGTAACCTCCTTCACGATGTCCCAAGCGGTTGAGCACCACGCCCAACATGTTGGCGCCCACTTTCAGCAAGTTGTCCCTGGCGCGCAGAGCCATGTCTCGCCGCGTGTGCCCCGCATCAGCCACCATCACCACCCCATCAACGCGCGTGGCGAGGACGGAAGCATCGGTCACGGCAAGGGCGGGCGGGCTGTCAAACAGGATGACATCGTACTTCTCCTTGAGTCTCTCCAGCAGCAGCCCCATCCTGCGCGAC
>DAOTYC010000210.1:0-11479 GCA_034435095.1 Anaerolineae bacterium
ATGTTAGGGTAACGGGTTGTGAGGTTGAGCCGCCTTCGGGTTCCCACGGCTTGGGCGGATTGTCTTCTGAGACTTTGTACTGCCCTACCGGCAAGTCAGAGAATGTCACTGTCCACCCGTTGTTCGCGTTGGCCTCCAAAGTAGTAGTGACCGGCCCAGTCAGGCTGATGGTGAGGCCTTTCTTGGGTGCCTTGCCGCCTTCCCACACCTTTGTCACAGTGATGCTGCCCAGACACAGCTCGTTGTCGAATGTCACTGTGCTAGGGCATACAGATTGAAGGTTGGCGTCTCCGGTCACACCCACGATACAGGCTGTCTGGCTGGTTTCGCCATTCACCCGCCACCCGTCCGGCGGCGTCTCAACGACGGTGTATTCCCCGCACGGCAGTTCCTTGGATTGGGCGCTCGTGTTGGGGTAAGCGATGGTCACGGTGTCAACGACCGTATCGCCGTCCTTGATGTCGAAAGACGCCGTTCCGCCAAAAGGCGCGTTTGGCGTCCAGGTCTTGCTGATGGTGATCCTGCCGGAGCAACAAGGTTTTGTGTACAGAACCACGTGGCTCAAGTCGCGCGTTTTGCCGTCTTCTTGCACCCATGGCGTGACACAGGTCAAGCCGGTCACGTCTGAGTCGCTCCAGGTCTTCAGTTCTTGTCCGGCCTTGGCGCACACACGTTCGAGACAGTATCCGGCGGGAAGTGTCCAGCAAACCTGCTGTCCACTTACTGAAGTCCAAACAACACCTATAGAGTTGTACTCCTCGCCAGAGCCTACATTGTACTTGGCACTGCCCTTGCCGTAGACATTGTCGCAAGTGTCTTGGCCTTTTCCTTGACAAATGAGCTCTAAAGCCGGATCATGGTCGGCCGTGTCTAGTAAGACTGCGTTCGTTTCGTTGCCCTGGAGGCCTGCTGCCGCCTGCACAACCGGCCCCAATCCGACCAGAATGCTCACGATGACCACCAGGGTCAACAGAGCCTCCCATAATCTTTCCCATCTTCGTGTCTCTTCCATTTGTTTCTCTCCTCTTGATATACAACGCTTATGATGACATCATCTCGCCAGTTTGTGGCAGTCCCTTGAACGGGTTGAGGGCTGGGGCAAATCGCACTCAGGGAGCAGGGAGGCTATTTGCCTGCAGGGGCTGACGTGGGCGCTCAAGAGCCCGCTCATGCCAACGGATGCCCGTTGAAATGGACATTGTGTACTTATGATTCTCGTTATGCCCCTCCTTTCAAAGCGCGCTCTTGCTCTCCAGTACCTGAATGAACCTGAGCTTGCCTTTCTCTTTGATCAGCCGCACCTGGCCGAAGGGCCCCAGCCGGGTCAGCGCGTCGTCAACCAGGCGCACCTGCTCCAGGGTCAGGCTGTGCAGCTCGCCGCCGTCTACGAGCGCATAGTCCAGGCTGTCCTCGCCCTGGCCCTCGTCGCGGCTTTTGCCTTTTCCAGTCGTGCTATTCCAGATTGTCTCCATCTGAGCTGCTTTCTAATAACAGTGGGTGGCCAACAAAAAAGCCGACACCCTGCCCCTCAACCGCAGGCTGTGGTGTCGACCGGTGGACGGTTTCGGGCTTTTTCACCTCTGTTGAACCGATGTGGCCTTGCATGAATGTTTTGTTATTAAAACGGGCGGTATGCTGCCATCTGGATAGTACTGTGGTACTCGCCAATAGTACTCTGGTACTTTTAGTACTATAGTACCATACTAACTGGTCGGTGTCAAGGGAAAAATTACCTTAATTTTGTGGGGAATTTCTCTGGAGCTCGCCCACGGCGCCGTGGCGTGCCGCTCATTGGGGCGAGAAACACCGCCTGCTCCCGTCATGCTGAGCCGCAGGCGAAGCATCTCGCGCTGGCGGGCGTTGAGATTCTTCGCTGCCCCTTCCCTGCGTTCAGGGCCTCGGCTCAGCATGACGCGGCTGAAGCTTCTGTTAACTCACCTAAAATTCTGGATACACCCCGGTACTGATGAATTCTTGACAGTATCAGTTTTTCATGGTATAAATACCTCACTCCAAAATTCGTAAGCGCAACAATGTCGCTGCTCCTCTCCTTGACGGAAGGCCTGAATTATGGCCATCATTCCTCACGGAGGAGGAGCTTCTTTCTACCTCTGGCGCGAAGGTGAGACCAGGGAATTGACCACTTGAATCAGCCTGAGTGCCGTGTTCGGATGTGGCCGAAAGCTTGCCGGGCCTGTCCCAAGTCTTGCGGGTTCTCGCAGGGCGTAGGCACGCTGCTTACGCAGAAAGAGAGAGCTTTTTCGACTGTCATTCTCCATCGTTATCGCTCCTCAGCATGACGCACGGCTAAGTTTATGGTAGGGACAATTTGGCGGCGAGCTGTCGCTTCACCTTTGTCCGGAAGCGTGAAGCGCGTTTGCCGTCGGTTGGGGCTCATATCATACAATTGTCGAAAGGAGAGGTGGAAAAATGAATCTTGAGCAACCTGGCGGCAACGATGCCCTGGAGACGAGAAACCGTTCGCGCGATGTGGTGGCCAGTTCAGGGGTATGCACGCGCTGTCTGGACAGTTGTACCGGCAACTGCGACGTGTTCAAGGCAGCGATGCGAGGTCGTGAAGTGATTTATCCCGGCCCGTTCGGTGAAATGACCGCTGGCGGGAGCAAGAAGTACCCGATTGACTACTCGCATCTCAACATTATGGGCTACGCTGTAGGGGCGCGCGCTATCGACGAGGCCAATCCGGACAAGGCCATCTTTCCGGTAGTGGACACCACGGCTGTCTACGGTCATGTCCATCCCATTCGCTTGAAGATGCCCATCTTCACCGGCGCGCTGGGATCGACCGAGATCGCTCGTAAACATTGGGCCAGCATGGCCGTGGGCGCGGCTATTTCCGGCATCACGGTGGTAGTGGGCGAGAACGTCTGCGGCATAGACCCACAATTGGAACTGGACAAGAATGGCAAAGTCGTCCGTTCGCCTGAAATGGAACGACGGGTCAGGCTCTACAAAGAGTGGCAGGAAGACTACGGCGACATCATCGTTCAGTGCAACGTCGAAGACTGGCGGTTCGGCGTCGCCGAGTACGCCGTACAGAAACTGGGTGTCGAAACCATCGAGCTGAAATGGGGGCAGGGCGCGAAGTGCATCGGCGGCGAGATCAAAATAGACTCGCTGGAACGAGCGTTGGAGCTCCAGCGGCGCGGCTATATCGTCACTCCCAACCCTTCCGACCCGGCCGTTCAGTCGGCGTTCAAGGCCGGCGCCATCAAAGAGTTCGAACGCCACTCCCGCCTGGGCTTCATCGAGCGGGAGCAATTTCTGCGGATGGTGGAATACTTGAGACGCTCGGTTGGCGCCAAGCGTGTGACGCTCAAGACCGGCTCTTACGGCTTCCGTGAATTGGCCATGGCTATCAAATGGTCATCTGAAGCGAGGGTTGACCTGCTAACCATCGATGGCTCAGGCGGCGGTACGGGCATGAGCCCCTGGCGCATGATGCAGGAATGGGGTATCCCGACCTTCTATCTTCAATGTATGGCCTATGAATGCGCCCAAAAACTCGCCAGCCGAGGTGAATGGGTGCCAGACCTGGCGATGGGCGGCGGGTTCAGCACCGAAGACCATATCTTCAAGGTCCTGGCGATGGGCGACCCCTATTTCAAGGCTGTGTGCATGGGCCGTGCGCTGATGATTCCGGCGTTCGTTGGCGACAACATCGAGGGTTTTGTCAAAAACGACCCCCTGCTCAAAAACTGGGAATCACTGCCCAATACCGTATCGCGTTTTGGACAAACGCCTGAAGAGATCTTCGTAACCTACTCTACCCTGCAGAGCAAATACGGCGACCGCATGAAAGATATGCCACTGGGAGCAGTTGGCGTGTACACGTTTGTCGACAAGTTGCGCACCGGCCTAACCCAATTTATGGCCGGAGCGCGCGATTTTCGCCTGGACTCCGTTCAACGTCGCGACATTGTCGCCCTCACCGAAGATGCCGCCAAAATTTCCGGCATCAAGTACATTATGGATGCTTATCGCGAAGAAGCTGAAGCCATTCTGAACGGGTAATACCGGCGGCCAAAGTCTATTTGACGGTCAGCCATCAAGAAATCCAGGCTGATGGCTGACCGTGCTCCAATTAGGCATTGGGGCAGCTTTGATTTATACTAACAGACAAAGCCACAACAGAACTTATGTCAACTGTGAGGGACTGGTATATGCCACAATTGCTCGGGCTCGATTTCGGAACAACCAACATCAAGGCTGTGGTTTTCTCAGAGGACGGCCGCATCCTCAGCCAGGCATCCAATCCCACACCCATACATCATGAGGGGCATCTGCGCGCTGTGCACCATGCCGAAGAGATGTGGCAGGCCGCGGCGACGACCATCGGCCAGGCGGTCGGGAAACTGGCCGACAATCGCATTGACGGGCTGGCCATCTCCAGCCTGGCCGAATCGGTCGTGCCGCTCGACGCCGACGGGCGCCCCCTGTATCCGGTCATCGCCTGGTTCGACGACCGCACCATCCCACAACGGGATTGGTGGCGCGAACAACTGGGCGCGGTACGCATCTTTCGCATCTGCGGGGCGCACCTGGACCATATCTTTTCCATCAACAAGATGATGTGGATCCGCGACCACGCGCCCGATGCCTTCCGCCGGACAGTGCGCTGGCTGGGCGTCAACGACTACCTGGGCTATCGCCTGACCGGTGAACAGATGACCAATCCATCCATCGCCTCGCGCACGATGGCTTTCGACGTGGCTGCGCGCGATTGGTCGCAGACCATGCTGGAACTGGCCGACATCCCGCTCGAGCAGATGCCACCGGTGCGCGAGAGCGGCTCGCTGGTGGGGCAGGTGACGCGCCTGGCAGCGGAAGAAACCGGTTTGCCAGCCGGCACGCCGGTTTTTCTGGGCGGCCACGATCACCTGTGCGGCGCGCTGGCCGCCGGCGTCGTCGCGCCAGGGCCGGTTCTCAACTCGTTGGGCACGACAGAAGTGCTGCTGGTCGCCATGAACCGCTTTGACCCACAGGGGGAAGACCCGGAGCAACAGGGGTTCTCCCACGGCTGTCATGTCGTGCCGGGCAAATACTACGCCTTCGGCGGGGTGCGTGGCGCAGGCCACGTCACCGAATGGCTGCGGCAACTGCTGGGCCAACGCCTGGCCGGCGATGATGCGTCCCTGCCTGACGTGTATCGGGCCATGACCGAGGCCGGCATGGCTGCCCCGCGTGGGGCGAAGGGGCTGTTCGTGTTGCCGTTCATCGCCGGCGGCCGCCCCCACCGCGACGCCGAGGCGTTGGGCGTGTTCTTCGGCCTGCGCACCACCCACACCGCCGGCGACATCATCCGCGCGACCTATGAAGGGCTGAGCTACGAGCTGCGCTATTCCATCGGCTTACTGGAGACCTTTTCTGGACACCCCATCCAACGGCTGACGGGCATCGGCGGCGGCACCCGCAACGAGCTGTGGCTGCGCGTCAAGGCCGACATCACCGGCCGGCCCATTGACCTGCCGAGCCTGACCGAGAACGCCGCGCTGGGGGCAGCCTTGCTTGCCGGACTGGGCAGCGGCGTCTACCGCGACGTGAACGATGCCACACGCCGGGTTCACCGTTTGGAACGCACCATCGAGCCCGACCCGGCCGCCCACGAACAATACCGCCGTTGGTATGAGCAGGTGTACCTGCCACTGTACCCGCAATTGCGTGCTTCGTTCTTTGCAGCAGCGCGGCTGTTCCCAGAAGAATAGTAATGCCAAAGATTGCGCCTATTGGAGAGATTGCTGTATAATTGACTTGTTCACCGCTCCGCCTGGGTGATCGTGCCAAAACAAAAATTAAAGGAGGCCCTTAACACAATGAAAAAAATCTTTACCTCAATCATCGCCCTGCTGGTCACGATTGGCCTCGTGCTGTCGGCAAACCCGGCCGATGCCGCTGCACCTGGTGCAGAAAGCATTAAGATCAAGAAAGTTACCTTCGCCCACGGCCTGACCGACGACTACGAACCCATCAACCCCGGCAACCAGTTCTATCCGGACGAGACCGTTTATCTCTCCGTCCAAATTGCCGGACGGCCCAAATCAGGGGTGATCACCGCGCGGTTCTTCTGGCATGACCAATTCATCGCCGAAAAAGGAATTGACCTGGCCGAAGTGAACGCCGGCCTCATCTTCTCGTTCGGCCAGGACACCTACGCCGGTTACACGTTGACGCATGAGCAACCGTTCCCCATCAGTCCCAACTACTACGCCGAAGTGCTGTTCGACGGACAGTCGCTGGGCCGTTACCCCTTCCAGGTCATCCCGCCCAGAGAAGCCATCCCAACGCAAATCAATGCGTTGACGTTGGCGCGGGGAGCGGATGATTACTACAATCCCATTGACCCGACAGCCACCTTTGCCTATGATGAAAAAGTCTATCTGGTGGGCAACGGCAACCTGGGACTGTCCACCTGGCTGCAGGCCGAGTGGTACGTCAACGGGATCAGAGACGATGCCGGCACGCGGAGTATCACAATGAATGAAAACTTAACCTCAGCCGGATTCTCGTTCTCCTTTCTGCCGGATGGCGGCTGGCCCACCGGCACGCATGAGGTGCACCTCATTGTGAACGACATTGAGATCGCCCAACAACCTTTCACCGTGGCGCCACACCCCTTTGACAAGACAGCCTTTCTGGACCGATTCCCCTTGCCTGAAGACGCCGAGTTGGTGCAAGCCCCGGCGCCCTACGAGGGTGGCTTCATGACAGCGGCGACCGAGCCAGAGATCTTCAGCGTGTACGCCGACTGGCTGAAAGGCGACGGTTGGATTCAGAAGGCCCCCACCGAAGCGATGGTCACATTGCCGCATCAGACCTGGCTGACTCAGGGCGCGGAGCTGCTGATCGAGATACGCGGTCAGGACAAGCAGGGACGGAACGAGGTGTGGATTCGATTGAAGCGGCTGTGGCCTTGACAACGGGCCCTGAGCGATGTCTTGGGGCGCGCCCAACTCAAACAGGGCGACCTGGCCGCCGCCCGGAGTTGGGTGTAGCGCAGCGGCTTCTCACCGGCGGATGAGCCGGATTACTCAGAGCAATGCGGCGGCGGCAACGTCGAGCAGCCAGTGCACATCGCCGGCGACAGGCTGAATGACCTGCGCCGGCAGTTCATCGGGCCGGTAGGGTCCCCGCAGCACCTGCCTGACGGCCTCTGCCTTGTCGGCGCCCGACACCAGAAACAGCACCTGCCGGGCAGCGTTGAGCACTGGTGGAGTCAGGGTTATGCGCCATGCGCCCAAATCGGGTACCCGGTAGGCTACCGCCCAGCGTTCCCGCTCGCGAATGGCGGCTGCGCGCGGAAACAAAGAGGCGGTGTGGCCGTCCTGCCCCAGACCAAGCAGAACGAGGTCGAAGGTCGCTCCGCCGTGTTCAGTATGGGCGAAGAAATCGCGCAGGGTACACTCGTAATCGGCGGCGGCCTCTTCGGGCGGCAGTTCGGCGCGGATGCGATGGACCTGCGGGGGCGGGACTGGGACACGGCGCAGGAGAGTCTCGGCAGCCAGACGGTAGTTGCTCGCCGGGTCGTCCGGCGGGACGGCCCGCTCATCCCCCCAGAAGATATGCATGGCGGGCCAGGCGACCTCAGAGACGAACGGCTCGGCGGCCAGCAGCTCGTACAGGCGACGGGGGGTATTCCCGCCAGACAGGGCCACGGTAAATTGTCCGCGGGCGGCGATGGCCTGCCGCGCGGCAGCCGTAAACCGCGCTGCGGCGGCCTGTGCCATCGCCGCAGGGTCGGGGTAGACCTCAGTCTTGCGCATGATTGGGTTGTTACGCTCCATCAGAGGCATCCTTCTCTGGGCATTTACTGGGATGCGCGGCGCATTCGTGTCGCCAGACGCGCCCATCGCGGGCGATGAACTCGTCTGCCTTGCCTGGCCCCCAACTGCCCGGCGCATAGCGGGCCGGCGGCGCTGCGCCGGGCGACTCCAGCCAGGCGATGACCGGGTCCATCAATCGCCAGGCCGCTTCAATTTCGTCGCTGCGGGTGAACAGCGACGCATCGCCGTTCAGCGCATCCAGCAACAATCGCTCATAGGCGTCGGGCAGGGCCTCTTTCTCGAAAGAGGAACAATAGTGAAATTCCATGTCCGCCGAGCGGGTCTCTTGGGCCGAGCCGGGCACTTTCAGCTCGAATTTGAGGTGGATGCCCTCATCAGGCTGGATGCACAACGCCAGGGTGTTGGGCGTCAGTTCATTGCCAGGCGGCAGGTCGAACATCAAATGTGGGGGACTCTGGAAGCGGATGATCACCTCGCTGGTCTTCAGGGCCAGGGCCTTGCCGGAGCGCAGATAGAAAGGCACGCCCTTCCACCGCCAATTGTCAATGAACAACTTGAGCGCCGCATAGGTCGGCGTCGCCGAAACGCGCCCACCCAGCTCCTCGGTGTAGCCCTCATACTGCCCGACCGTCACATCTTCGCGCCTGATCGGTCTGACGGCGTTCAGCACCTTCACTTTCTCGTTGCGCAGCGCGGTGGCATTGAACGATGCCGGCGGCTCCATCGCCGTTAGAGTCAACAGTTGCAGCAGGTGATTTTGAAACATGTCGCGCAGCACGCCAGACCTGTCGTAATACCCGGCCCGGTGCCCGACCTTGACCGTCTCGGCCACAGTGATTTGCACGTGGTCAACATACTGCCGGTTCCAGACTGGCTCGAAAATGGCGTTGGCAAAGCGGAAAAACAAAATGTTCTGAGCGGTTTCCTTGCCCAGATAGTGGTCAATGCGATAGACCTGGTCCTCAACGAAGGCGGCGTGGATGGTCTCATTCAGCCTGTGGGCGGAAGCCAGGTCGCGGCCGAACGGCTTTTCGATGATGATCCGTCGCCAGCCTTCGTCCTCGCGGGTCATACCGGCGCGACCCAACGCTTCAATGATGGAGACAAAGTGCTCGGGTCCGGTCGCCAGGTAGTACAGTCGGTTCACCGCCCTCGCCTCAATGGCCCGCAGGTGTGAATCCAGGACCGAGAAATCGGTCAACGCGGCGAAATCAGCCGAAACGTAGCGCAGGCGGCGGGAAAACTCGGCCCATACGTCAGCTTCTGGAACAAGGCCAGCCAAATCCTGCGCCCCACGCCGCAGGCCGTTGATGAACTCCTGGTCGGACAAAGGGCGGCGAGCCACGCCGATGATGTGGGCGCAATCGGGAAGCTGTCCCTTGCGGTACAGATTGAACAGCGCGGGAATCAACTTGCGGTGGGTCAAGTCGCCCGACGCGCCGAATATGATGACGCTGATGGGTTGTTTCGTCCAATTCATGTGTGCCATGACCTCGTGTCAAGGTTGAAAGATTTAGCGATTCATTATAATCAACCGGACTCCAAACACATAACGCCGCCAACGCAACGATCGGGCATTTTGACGAGATTGCCAGAATCTGCTAAGCTATTCACATACAGGCCGTCACTTAAACTGTCGCGAAGGAGAAACTACCACTCTATGAAACGAATACTCTGCTATGGGGACTCCAACACATGGGGCTATAACCCGGCCACCAAAGAGCGTTATCCGAAAGAGGTGCGCTGGACGGGCGTGCTCACCGCGGCGCTCGGTGCAGGCTATGAAATCATCGAGGAGGGACTGAACGGACGGACGACCGTTTGGGACGACCCCATTGAGGGCCACAAGAACGGAGCGACCTATCTGCCGCCCTGCCTGGAGAGCCACAAGCCACTCGACCTGGTGGTCATCATGTTGGGCACAAACGACCTGAAGAAACGTTTCGATGTGCCCGCCTCGGACATCGCCAAGGGCGCGGGCGTCCTGGTCAAAATCGTGCAGAAGAGCGAGGCCGGCGTCGGCGGCCAGGCGCCGCAAGTGCTCCTCATCGCGCCGCCACCGGTCGCCAGGCTGACGGAGTTTGCTGAGATGTTCGAAGGTTCCGAGACCAAATCGCGCAAACTGGCCGGGCATTTCAAGGCTGTTGCTGCCGAGCTGGGCTGCGCCCTGCTCAACGCTGGCGAGGTAATCGTCTCCAGCGATGTGGACGGCATCCACTTTGACCCACCGGAACACGCCAAGCTGGGTCAGGCGGTGGCGGCCAGGGTCAAGGAACTGATCGGGTAGCGGGAATGGCGCATTGCCGTCGTCGCTGACCTGGCAGGCAGGAGAATCAGAATGTATCCCAAATGGCTTGACTGGGCCGGTCGGCTGCAGGCCATCGCCCAAAACGGATTGCTCTACACGCAGAACCACTTCGACATCGAGCGGTATCAGGCCGTCCGCCAGGTAGCCGCCGAGATGGTCGCCGCCGGTTCGACGGCTGAGGTCGAGCGGGTCACCCAACTGTTTTCCGGCGAAGAAGGCTATGCCACACCCAAAGTAGACGTGCGCGGCGTTCTGTTCCGCGACGGTAAGGTTCTGCTGGTGCAGGAGTGGTCCGATGGCGGCTGGACGCTGCCCGGCGGCTGGGCAGACATCGGCGCGTCCCCCAGCGAAAATGTGGTCCGCGAAATCCGCGAAGAGACGGGCTTTGAAGCGCGGGCGGTCAAGCTGCTGGCCGTCTATGACCGCAACAAGCATCCCCACACCCCCTTCGTGCATCACGTCTATAAGATGTTTTTCTTATGTGAAATCGTTGGTGGTCAGGCGGCGACCAGTGCGGAGACATTGGCCGTCGCGTTCTTCGGCCGCGATGAAATTCCGCCGCTTTCGGTGCAGCGCGTGACCGCCGGGCAAATCGAGCGGTTCTTCGAGCACTACCAGCATCCGGAATGGCCGACTGACTTTGACTGATGAAAAGACACGCCCCGAATTGGTATTTGGGGCGTGTCTGAGTTATACTGGACTAAATTAGAACCGCGACAGCCTTTGCGGCGAAATCCGGAGGTATAAAATGTCTGAACTACCCGTTACCCTCGATGAATGGCGCGGGCTCTATCAGGCCGCCATGCGTATCAAAGAAATCGCGCCATGGGAATGGATGGCAGAAACAGAAGTTTTCGGTGTAAGCAATCCTGAGACAGGCGAACTGGGTTTCGTCAGCGTCATGGGTGAGATGGGGGCACATTTGGGTCTGGCCGCCTACCTTGGGCCTCAGGCCTTGTACCATTTCTGGGCCCTTCAAGATGAAAACCTCCACCTGCCGATGGAAACCATTCTCGAAGTCCCCCAGCTCCAGGCCTCATTTGAAGACCGCCGTGTGTTGACCGACCGCGACCTCCGGGTCATCAAGGAACTGGGCCTCAAGTTTCGTGGCCGACAGGCCTGGCCGCAATTCCGCAGTTACCGGCCTGGCTTCCATCCCTGGTACCTGGAGCCGCAGGAGGCACGCTTCCTGACCCATGTTTTGGAACAGGCTGCCGACGTCGTCTTGCGCCTCAAGGACAACCCTGACCTGCTCACACCCGCTCACGATGAGAGCTATTTGATCCGCGTGTCGCGTCGCGAAGGAGAACAGTTGATTTGGGATGACGTGACCATGAATGTACCGCCGCCTGAACCGGAACCTACGATC
>DAOTYC010000211.1:0-2520 GCA_034435095.1 Anaerolineae bacterium
AATCGTAGGCATGTGTGACCGGGCGTTGGTCATGTACGAAGGGCGAATCGTGAAGGAGCTGGTGGGCAGCGAAATCACCGAGACCAATCTGGTCTCCGCCGCTCTGAACCTGGGCGAAAAGACTTCCAACCACAAGGAGGCAGCGCTGGCATGAAACCAGAATCGGCACCGAAGAAGAAACTGAACGTCGCCCGCTACTTTCGGCCTCTTCTGGCATACATTGTGCTCATTCTCCTCATTCTGGTCTATCGCGCCTTGAGCCCGGTGGTATTCAGATTGCCGGTCATCACCGCCATGCTCAATCAGGGCATGGCTCTGGCCATTACCAGCATGGCGCAGACCCTGGTTATCCTCACGGCCGGCATTGACCTGTCTATCGGCTCCATCGTGACCCTGTCGAACTGTGTGGCTGCTACGCAGATGCAGCCTGGCATAGCCCCCACTCTGGGAGTTGTCCTCCTGGTGCTCCTGGTTGGATCGGCGTGTGGCTTCCTGAACGGGCTTCTGGTGGCCTATGGTCGTTTGGCGCCGATTATCGTTACTCTGGCTACTTCGTCCATCTTCAACGGCCTGGCCTTGTACGTATTGCCCAATCCGGGTGGCTTTGTGCCGGAATGGTACAGCGAGGCGCTGACCGGCAGAATATTTGACATCGTGCCCACCGCCTTGCTTATTCTGATCTTCTTGTTCGTGTTCATTTGGACGCCGCTAAAGCGTTCGCCGCTCGGTCAGTCCATCTATGCAGTGGGCAGCTCGGAAAGCTCCGCCCGCATGTCTGGCTTGAACGTGCAGCGCACCAAGTTGTTGACCTACACCATCGCCGGCACGTTGTCCTCGATGGCGGCCCTGTTCCTGGCGGCGCAGACCGCTTCGGGGGACGCGACACAAGGCGGCGTGTACACGCTGAATTCTATCGCGGCCACGGTCATCGGCGGCACGAGCTTCACCGGAGGCGTGGGCGGTTTTGGCGGGACGCTGGCCGGGGCGTATGTGTTCGCTATCATTCCCAACGTGTTGTTTGCCGCTCGCGTGTCGCCTTTTATGAAAGAGCTGCTGCAAGGCGCTATCCTGGTATTGACCATCAGTCTGGGCGCCGCCCGTGTCTTCCAGGTCAAGAACCGCCTGGAAATCATGAAGTAGGACGGAGAGAGCTATGAGCCAGTCAAATCCCACTGCTGCTTCGCAATCCTTGTCAGAGCGAATTTTCGGCGCGGCGGGGTCTAATCGCCGTTCGATCATCATCGCCTATTTCTTCGTGTTGGTGCTGATCGCCGTGGGCGGCGCGCTGGCGCCGGGCTTTGTCGCGCCGCAAAGCCTGCTGCAACAGCTCGTTTTGGCCTCGATTCTGGGCGTACTGTGCATCGGCCAGATGATTGTCATCCTCACCGGCAACATAGACCTTTCCGTGGCATGGACGATGAACCTGTGCTCGGTGATTGTGACCTCGGTTACGCGGGGTGAAAACCAACGTGTGACTGAAGCCATCGCTTTGTCCCTGCTGGTCGGGGCCGGCATCGGCTTGTTCAATGGTTTGGGCGTCGCCTACCTGCGCCTGCCCTCCATGGTGATGACCCTCGGCGTCAATGCCATGCTGCAGGGCGTCACCCTGGTGGTCACCGGCGCGCAGCCCAAGGGCAACGCCCCTGAAGTCGTCCGCTGGCTCATCGTGGGCCGGATTGGCCCCATACCGGTCTCGGTGTTCTTGTGGGCTATCCTTTCGATCATCACCATTTTTATCCTCAGCCGGACTGTGTTCGGGCGAAGCCTCTACGCCGGCGGCAACAACCAGATTGCTGCATATTTGAGCGGCCTCCGAATGCAGCGTAACCTCGTCCTGGCTTTTGTCATCTGCGGCCTGTGTAATGCCCTGGGCGGCATCCTGCTGTGCGGTTACGGCGGGCAAAGCTATCTGAGCATGGGCGTGCCCTACCAGTTGCCGGCCATCGCCGCAGTCGTGGTGGGCGGCACCAGCATCCTGGGCGGCTCCGGCTCATACGTCGGCGTCATCGCAGGGTCAATTATCCTGGTGCTGCTTCAGAATGTGCTCTCGCTGGCTCGCGTGAAGTACGCTGGCCAGCTCATCATCTACGGTCTGGCGATTCTGTTCATGTTGTTCATTTACGGACGGCAAGCCGCCGACCGCGATTAATGGGAAGCCATAGCCCGCTGCGTGTCAGGTTGAATTCGACACGACTCGCAGCGGTTTTTTGTCCCCACCATTCCAGGCGCTCCCCCACGGCGCGCGGGCGCGCCGCTCATTCGGAGAGAAACATCAATTCTTCGCTGCCCCTTCGCTGTTCCTTCGCCATACTCAGGACTTCGGTTCAGAGCTTCGGCTCGGCGTGACGCAGTTGAGGCTTCGGCTGACTCGCCTGCAATTCTGGATGCGCCCACACACTGGCGTCCATTGGCGTTTCGGGTTGGAGTGTGCTATAATGCCCATGTTGGCACAAAATGTGACACATATTTTATGTATGTCGGGAGGACATCATGTCGGAAAGCGATACCCAGAACGTAACG
>DAOTYC010000212.1:0-37963 GCA_034435095.1 Anaerolineae bacterium
ATGGCTGTGGTCACCAGGACCGGCTACCGCTGTTCGACTCTCGCCGGCGCGCCAGTGGACAAGCCCGTACACACAATCCCCTGGGACCCTGTATCGGCCGCAAAAGGCGAATATAAGCATTTCATGCAAAAAGAGATTTTTGAGCAGGCCCGTGCGGTAACCGATACCCTGCGGGGGCGGGTGGACTTCGAGCGAGGGGACATCATTCTGCCGGAGCTGGGCATAACCGCCGAACAGGCACGTTCGTTCAATCGCATCTCCATAACCGCTTGTGGCACTGCGCTCTACGCGGGCATGGTCGGCAAGTACATGCTGGAGAACCTGGCTCGCCTCCCGGTCGATGTGGATTTTGGCTCGGAGTTCCGTTATCGCGACCCGGTTCTGGATGGGGACACGCTGGTGGTGACGGTCAGCCAATCTGGCGAGACCGTAGACACTCTGGCCGCCCTGGAAGAGGCTCGCGCCAAAGGGTGCAAAACGGTCGGCATTGTCAACGTCGTTGGCAGTCAGGCTGGCCGCTTGTGCGACTGGACCATTTACATGCACGCTGGCCCTGAAATCGGTGTGGCCTCGACCAAAGCGTACCTGACCGCGCTGGTGGACCTGTATATGCTGGGCCTGTATCTTGGTAAGATGCGTGGGACAATTCCCCCGGAACGCATGCGAACGTTGGTCAATGACCTGGCGCGGTTGCCTGGCCTGGTGGGGCACGTGCTGGAAGGCAGCGCGGATTACGAGGCGTTGGCGCATCGTTACCATAAGCGGACGAACTTCCTGTATCTGGGCCGTGGTATCAACTATCCTACGGCGATGGAGGGCGCGCTGAAACTCAAAGAAATCAGCTACATTCACGCCGAGGGTTATCCTGGTGGGGAAATGAAGCACGGGCCTATCGCGCTCATTGACGAAAATATGCCGGTGGTCGTCGTCGCCGTTCGAGACCGCGTGTATGACAAGATCCTGAACAATATCGAGCAGGTCAAGGCGAGAGATGGTATCGTCATCGCCATCGCCACCGAAGGCGATGACATCATCGCTGAGAAGGCCGACGAAGTCATCTACACTCCCTGGCTATCTGATTTGCTCAGCCCAGTGTTGACCGTTATCCCCATGCAGCTCCTGGCTTATCACATCGCCGTCCGTCGCGGCTGCGATGTAGACCAGCCGCGCAACCTGGCAAAATCAGTGACAGTAGAATGAAAGCAGGGGGTGTGCCAGCCGGTACACCCCCGACAACAGGTTGCTTTACTGCCCGCCTTATGCTAGAATAGGCCATCAACAGGTGGTGCCGGGTGCAATGGCTCTCAAGCCGGTTGGGAAGGCCCGGCGCGAAATGTGGTTAGAAAGGTCCTTTTGGGTGGCCGTTTTAGACAAAGACACTATTCAAGTATATCTCCGGTACGGAATCGGACAACTGATCCTCGATACCTCGTTGTTGGCGGTCGGTGAACAAGTAGTTGCGATTGACCCTGATACGGTGAGCGTCAAACTTACGAAGGTCTTGTTAGAAGACGAAGACCTGGTCGGAGAACGTGTTCAGGTCTCCACCACGGTGGACAATCCGACTGGTAAGCGAGTCTATGGGGTTGATTTTCATGATGTCGCGCTGGCGGATTCGTTCATTTTCTTTCTAAAACAAGAAGGTTCCCGGTTTGCTTTGGCTCGTGTGAGCAGCCCGCAAAGCATCTTACTGGGTTGTTTCCGCGTGGAGTCGGAGGAGCACCTGGACAAGTTTCTGGAGGCGATGCAGTTGCTAGACCGTTATCTGGTGCCGCAAGGCAGCATTCTGGCCGATGATTTTGCCGAAGCGCCGTCACTGCCGGCTTGCTCAGGGTGTCTGTTTCTGCTGGGCCATGCAGACCCGGAAGTCCGGGAGCTGACCCGCTATCGCTGCGGACGCATCTGGACTCCTGCCAGCCTGAAAGGTTGGTTGACCAGAGAGGCGCTCGAAGCGTACGGCAAGGAAGCCGGCCCCAGCACTCCCCTGTGTTGGGCACCTCCCCCTTGATGCAGAGATTTATTTGTTTATCACAAAAGGCTCAACAATCTTTCTTTGTCAGGAGGTTCTTGTCCATGAGAATAGTTGATTTACGCAGTGATACTGTCACGTTGCCTTCTCCAGCGATGCGCCGGGCGATGTACGAAGCTGAGCTGGGAGATGACGTGTATGGCGAGGACCCGACCGTCAACAAACTCGAGGAAGTCGCTGCTGAAATGCTGGGCAAAGAGGCTGCTTTGTTGACGGTGAGCGGGACGATGAGCAACCTGGTGGCATTGCTGACCCATACAGGGCGCGGCGATGAAGTCATCATGGGCGACAAGGCCCATACATTCCTCTATGAGGTCGGCGGGCCTGCCGCGCTGGGCAGTATGACGACGCGGGTCGTGCCCAACCAGCCCGACGGCACGCTGAAACTGGCCGATGTCGAAAATGCCATTCGGCCGCCTGGCAACGTTCATTTCCCGCGCACCAAACTCATCGTCATTGAGAACACGCATAACCGAATGGGAGGGGCTGTCTTGTCAGCGGCCTATACCGATGCGCTAGGTGAACTGGCGCGCCGCTACCGTCTCCAGGTCCATCTGGATGGCGCGCGTATCTTCAACGCAGCGGTGGCGCTGGGTGTGAACGTCAAGGAGCTGACTCGCGGTGTGGATTCGGTTTGTTTTTGCCTCTCCAAAGGCCTGGCGTGTCCTGTTGGTTCGGTGCTGGCCGGGCCGCGGGCGTTCATTGACGAGGCGCGCCGTTACCGCAAGATGGTAGGCGGTGGTATGCGTCAGGCGGGTGTGCTGGCAGCCGCCGGGCTGGTTGCGCTCCGCGAAATGATCGACCGGCTGGCCGATGACCACGCCAATGCCCGCCGACTGGCCGAAGGACTGGCGGCAATACCGGGAATAGAAGTCAACCTTGATTCTGTGCAAAGCAATATTGTGATGTTCGATTTGACTTCCCCTAAATGGACGACTGAGTCTTTTCGCCTCGCAATGAACGCCAGGGGCGTGAAATTTAACCCGCCGCTCGCGTTGCGGCAGTTTCGTTTGGTGACTCATTACGGTATAGAGAAAGACGACATTGACCTGGCCTTAAAAGCATTCCGCGAGGTCATCGCCGAGGGTGCGTAGTTTCCCCAACCCGGCGATAGCAGAGGACAACATAAAAGCCGACAAGTTGTCTCGCTTGTCGGCTTTTTTGGTTTCTTACCTTGATCGGTAAAGAACCCGAGCGGAGATCAGCCCAGTTTCACCACATCCGCAGCCTGGAAGCCTTTTGGCCCCTGCTCGATAACGAATTCGACCGCATCGCCTTCCTTCAGGTCCTTGAAGCCGGCAGACCTGATCGCGCTGTAGTGCACGAACACGTCATCGCCGTCTTCGCGGGAGATGAAGCCGAAACCTTTGGATGTGTTGAACCATTTGACCGTACCCTTAATTCTGTTGTTCACTATGGATTTTACCTCCTTAACCTCAATAGTGACTCTTTTGAACTCCGCGTAGGTTGGAAGTAGACCTCATACTCAGGATCTTCCGATCAGACACCAGTGCGGGGTGATACACAAGGGCCGCCCAGGCAGAACTTACACCTGGACGGCCCTTTTTAGACGGAAACCCGAAACAAGTGCTTACTTCTTCCTACAACTAATTATATTTAACCATATCTCCCCAATTTTGTCAAATTTGAGTCAAGCCAGCCATCGCTTGCCCCCGTATCCCTGTAAATAATCCAACAGCAACCGCAAGGCTGCCTCTGCCGAAAGCTGTTTATTGCCCAAACGGTCGGCTGCCCAGACGTGCCGCTCGCACCGCTGCACATCTGCCGCAACAAGCCCAACGAATACCAGTCCGACTGGCTTGTCGGGCGTGCCTCCGGTTGGGCCGGCGATGCCGGTGACGGAAACAGCGATGTCAGCGCCGAAACGTTCTCGTGCGCCGTGAGCCATTGCCAGGGCGGTCAGCTCACTCACCGCGCCATGTTGCTCCAGAGTCTCCGGGTGCACCCCCAACAGGCTGATTTTGGCTTTGTTGGAGTAGGCAATGATACCTCCCAGCACATACTCTGAGCTGCCGGGCACGTTGGTCAGCAGGTGGCCGACCAGCCCTCCGGTGCAGGACTCGGCTGTGGCAACCGTCAAACGATGACGGAGCAGCAACCTGCCGACCTGGGCTTCCAATGGTTCCTCTGTCATCTTTCCCCCTTTCACAACAATTCCGAGACAGAAACCCATCTTTGCTCTTCGATGGACTTGATGACTGCTTCGACAACCGCTTGGCAGCGCACGCCGGCCTCAAAACCTGGCGACGGCGGCCGGCCCATCTGCAATGCAGACACCAGTTCGTAGACCTCATTGACGAACGTGTCGCCGTACCCGGCCGGGAGGACATTGGGCCACCACGAATAAGGCTGCGCCGGATTGCCCAGATAAATGGTCTTGAAGCCCCCGTCCCGCGGCGGGTCGTCCCAGGTGAAATACTCCAGCGCGCCCGGGTGGTTGTAGTTGAAGCGCAAGCTGCCCCTCTCCCCGTTGATTTCAAAGCTGAAGCGGTCTTTGTTGCCGGCCGCGTAGCGGGTGGCCTCGAATGTGCCCATTGCGCCACTCTCGAACCGGGCCAGGAATATTGCGCCGTCATCCACAGTCACCTGGCCCATGCGGCTGGGGTCGCCCTCCAGTGGTCGTTGCCGGCGGAAGGTCTCCCAATCGCCGATAACCTTCTGGATGTCGCCAACCAAATAGTGGGCAAGGTCAATAATGTGCGAGCCAATGTCGCCCAGCGCGCCACTGCCCGCTTTGTCTTTCTGCAATCGCCAGACCAGTGGAAAATCGGGCGGCATCACCCAATCCGACAGCCAGGTGGCCCGCCACAGGCAAATTTTGCCCAATCTGCCTTCGTCCACAAACTGTTTGGCCAGGGCGATGGCCGGCACCAGCCGATAGTTGAAACCGATAAGATGCTTCACGCCGGCTTTTTGCACGGCCGCCAGCACTTCCTGTGCTTCACGCAGGCTGTTAGCCAGCGGTTTTTCGCAGAAAATGTCTTTGCCGGCCTCAGCGGCAGCGATGGCGATTTCGGCGTGGGTATACCCGGGCGATGAAATGTCAATCAGGTCTATATCTGAACGTTGGACGACCTTGCGCCAGTCCGTTTCCCAACTTTCCCAGCCAAATTGCGTCGCTGCTTCTCTGACCCGGTCTGCGTCGCGTCCGCAGATCACCTTGCGCGTCACCTGATACTGTGCGCCGTAGACCAGGGGCAAATTGGCATAGCCAAAAGAGTGGGCCTTCCCCATAAAACCGTAGCCGATCATTCCCACGCTCAAGTTGGTCATAATGTTGGTCCTCCTTTTCGTTGATGTCACCATGTATTTGACAGGACGCGCCTGTCGTTTTATGATACCTGCCATGTCTAAACTGAGTGAAAACACCCTGGTTACAGCCGCGCTGGGACACTTTTCTGTTGACCTGTTCGCTGGAGTACTGCCCGTTCTCATGGCCCAGCTCAGCGTCTCTTTCGGGCTTTCCAACAAAGAGGTCGGGTTCGCGGTTGTGGCTTACACCTTAACCTCTTCTCTGTCTCAGCCTCTTTTTGGCTACCTGGGTGACCGGCTGGGCGGCCGCCTGGTAGCCAGCGGTGGCTTGACTTGGATTGCAGTCTGGATGGCTGTGGCTGGTTTTGCCCCCAGCTATTACCTTCTGGTGACCAGCCTATTGCTGGCCGGACTGGGCTCTGGCGCCTTTCACCCGCAGGGCGCCGTCTATGCCGCACGCAAAGCCAAGAAGGGTAGCGGCCTTTCGATCTTCTTCGTTGGCGGCCAGCTCGGTTTCGCCGTCAGCCCGCTGCTCGGCAGCATGTTGTTCGCTTCTGTCGGGCCATCGGGGATCGTCTTCTTGTCCGTATTTGGCCTGGCAGTGGCTTTTGGAATCTGGCGTTTCTTCCCCTCGTATGGCACAACCAGGTCGCAAGGCGCGGCTACCATGACCCGAGCGTCTTTCCATCTGCTATCTCAAGTCCCGGTTATCGCCTTTCTGGGCCTTATTGTTTCCCAGGGTCTCCGTTCAGGTGTGAGCGACAGTTATGCGACCTACCTGCCCAAACTCTATCTGGACCGAGGCCTTACTCCAACCCAATATGGCCTCATTGCCTCCACTTTCCTGGCTGGCAGTTCGCTCGGCGGTTTGCTCGGCGGCTTTCTGGCCGACCGTTGGAACAAGAAATGGATCATCTCTGGCAGCATGATCCTGGCCGTGCCGATTATGTATGCCTTTATTCACACCGGTTCGGATCTGCGGCTGGCCCTGGCTTTGCTGACCGGCACGGTCTTGTCTGTCCCGTTTACGTCTGTCATGTTGATCGCACAGGAGTTGATGCCGCATTACCCCTCGTTCATTTCGGGCGTTACCCTCAGTTTTCTCTTTGCCTGCGGCGCGCTATCTACCTCGCTGGTCGGCGTGCTGGCCGATACCTATGGCCTTCCCAACATTTTGAGTTTGGCCGCGCTCGTGCTGGGCATCGGGTTTATCTTCAGCCTCCTGATTCCATCGTCCATGGGGGTTTCGCGCGAACCTCAGTCCGCTGTAGCCGCAACCCTCGCATCCGAGCCTGATCCACAGCCATAGCGGCCTGGAGTATGTACAGTCCCGCTTCCCCCAGTTGACCTACTCCACCACAAACTTCAGACCGTCAACCCGGCCAGTAAAACTCTGGCCTGAACCGTAGATCCGCAGCTCTGTGACGGTCTGTAATGCGGGGATTTCTTCCAAAAGATTCTCCGACTTGTACGTGTACCAGGTATCTAACGGGACGGTGGTAAAATGCGCAGCGTCGCTGTTCGGTACATTCTTGGCGTAGAAGCCGCGGTACCATTCGCCCTCTTGGCCTGATTTGTTGACGTAAGACAGGCGCAACAACACTGCCGCTTCGGGCGGCAAATCCGAATTGACGCCGCCGATGTTTTCCCCCTCTTCGGCAATAACCATCACTTGGGCGGTAAGGTAGAGCGCCGGGATGCCTTTGGGGGACAGGCTGAGCGGCTGAAAGACACCGACCTCTCCTCTGTCGCCTTCCTCTGAAATCCGGCTGACTTCCAAGACCGGCCCACGGGGCGGCTGGTCTTGGAAGATGCGCGCTTCACCCGCTGTGTTGGCTGGCGAAGTGAATTTCTGCCAGGCCGCCAGGCCGTACTCGAAATCGCCGTTGGCGACCTCCAAATCGGCCGGCTGCTCCTCGCCCAGCGGCAGGCGCAAGATTCGTTTGCCCTCCGCATCGCTGACATACAGCAGATTTCTGGCTCGGTCAAGGGCCAGGTCTATCGGGCGGATCGGTTCACCAGTATCTGCCTGGCCGAACGTAGCGACGAGTTGCCCCTGGGCATCGAACTGTTTGACCTTGCCCAGCTCCGTGTCGGCCACAAATATGTTGCCCGCCTTGTCAACGACAATGGCCGTTGGCCATGCCAATGTGCTGGCCTCTGAGCTTGTCTGGCCGATGGTCGAACGGACAGCACCCGCCTCGTCTAGCACGAGGACTTTCGGGACAGATGGGAAAGTGACGTAGAGTTCGCCTCCGGACCCCACGGTGATGCCATACGGTTTGGCAATGGCGTTTTCCTCCAGAGGGAGGGCAATTTGCCTGATGGCCTGTCCCTCGGCATCGAGAACATGAACGCGACCTGTGTCGCCGTCGGTGACGTATACGTTCCCATCGTCGGAAAGAGCTACATCCATAGGCAAACTCAGTGCCCGCTCGCCGATGGCACGCCTCGAACGGTCGGTGGCGTCAATTCTATACAGCGCCCGATTCGTAGGATCCGCTACATAAACGTTCCCTGTGGAATCAACCGCCAACATGCTCTGCCCGCTCAATTCTGGCGGCGCTGAAGCATCTTCGGCAGCGTTCAGGGCAAACAGGAAGAGCCCTTGGGGACTGTAGACCTGTATGTTGGCCTGGTGCGCGTCAAATATGTAGAGATTGCCGTGCGGTCCAACGGCGATGGACTGCGGTTCTGCCACGGGCGGCGCATCGTCACCTGCCGTCAGTTGCATGGCGTGCCAGGCCGATTGCACCGCACCGCCGATGGATTTCACGGTATCGGCTTCCTCCTCCGACAGCAAACGTAGGGTGCTGAGGATGTCGCGCATTGTTGGCCACGCCTCATCCCAAAGCGTTCGTGGGGCGATGGCGACGATCAACCCTTGCCCGTCAACGAACTTGAGGGTGATCAGGTTCAACCTGAAGTCAATGCCAGTGCGCCGGTCCGCGCCAGAGACGAACAGGGAGGCAGCAGTTTGGCCTGCAATGTTGAAATCCTGTGCTTCGGACACGCTGACGTTCTCCCAATTCACCCGCAAGGCTTCGACCCAGAATTGAAGCCAGTCGCCTGGTGACGAGACATTCGGTGAAACGGGCGACCTGGGAATGATAGCCAGCACCGGAGCATGAGGCAGGACCGAAAAGTCCATTCCCCCCTGTCCGTAGGGCGATAGGACCACGGCCTCCTGCTTGTTGACCGCCCAGTCTTGGGGGTGCCGGAGCGAGAACAACCTGTTTCTATCGGTGAAGTCAACCCAATCCTTTGGCACAGGGGTGGGAGATGGCTCAGGCTCGGTGCCTGCCTGGATAGCGGGCGCGTAGCAGGCGCCGACTGATACGATGATCAGCCCCAGAAAGTAAACCAACATGAACCGGCGCAGACAGGTCATCCAGCTATCTCCCCAGCAGCATAACTGCCGCTGTGTGTGAACCACTACACCAAAAGCGAGGAAAGATACATCCTCGTCTGATTGGCCTGGGCCGATTCTCCCGGAATCGCGCCCAATTCTTCTATAAGTAGGTTGATAATACCCGGGTTAACCTGACTGAGGGCCTGAGCCAGCTCCCGCCATTTTTGGACAACCTGCACGTCAGGGTGATTGGAAAGGATGATCGCGATGTGGGCCGGGGCAATCTGGCTGGGCGACCGCTCCAGCAAGACGCCATGCTCGTTGGCCGCAATGGTGAAATAGTAAGACAGCATCGGGCGCACGAGGTTTTTGACTTTGACGTAAAATGGCTCTGCATCTTGGGCTACAGCGAAGAACGCCAGGTAGTACTGCTTGGCGGCGACATAATCATGGCTGAAGAAGTATTGCCCGGCTCGCGCCGAGCAGTAGCTGGCCAAATACCATTTGGCATCATCGAGACTGGCCCCGGGCTCGCCTTGTTCGATTAGCCTCTTTTGCATGGCGAAAGCCTTCAGGAATAACTCGGCCCCCAGGGCGAAATCCTTGAGCCGCACAGACATACCTTGATTGACCAGGTCTGCTGCACGGGCGAGGCTCGGCGTTTCATCCAGGTCAAGTTCGCGGATGTCTTTCTGGACAGGACTCAGAATTTCAGCCTGAAGCAGTTCGGCCATTGGGTGCGGCGGCGGGCCCGCGACAAATTCGCCCGCTTGCTGTCCCTTGCTCAGCCATTCGCGGATGGCCTGAACCCGAACAGCTTCGTCAACCGTTCCGTACAAAACATAGGCGATGGCTTTGTCATCGAGGGGGAGATTGCGTTCAACGAGCGCTCTGATATAGACGCCTTCCGAGCGGTCGGTGAACTGCTGCTGATCGACTCCCGGCAAGAGGGATACAGCCGCCGAGAAAGAAGGTATGCCAGAAGCAAACTGCAAACAGCCGCTGCGGTGCACCAACTTGATAACCTCTCGCACGACTTCCCGCGAACGCAGGATATTCTCCGCGTCGTATTGCTGCTTGAGGTAGTCTTCCATCTGGTTGAGCGGCATCCTGGCCGGGTTGTCTCGCAGCAACTTGAAGACGTCCTGCAAGATGGCCAAGCGCGTTTCCGGGTCAATAATGATCAAACCCGCGCCCATCAGTGCGTCACGGTATTGCCTGGCCAGTTCTGGCGGCGCGCCGGCGACCGCTGCCAGCGAGGTCTCTTCGTAGCCATTTTTCAGTTGAACGATGGTGGACTGCGGACCGCATACGACGAGGTCCAGCAGGTCGGGCTGCGCGCGCAGAAAGTCCTCAAAACTCTTGTAACCGAGGTTGATTTCGTCGAAAGTAGAGTCCAGGCTCAGCATCGCCTGCTTGAGGCGAAAGCTGCTGACCTCCCGCTGCGTGTTCCGCAGATGCTGCCAGGCGCGCACCAGGATGCTCCTGGCGCGTTCCAGGTCAAAAGCCATGGTGCGGGAGCTCTTGCCGACCAGATTTTCATATAACACGAACTCATCGCAGGCTCGTACCAACAGCTCGCTGGTCGAGCTGCGTAGCCCCACGCCGATAACATATTTCCCATAGCTGCGCAGCTTGCGCACCAGGGCGGTGAAGTCGCTGTCGCCAGATACCAGCGCAAACGTGTCAATCTGGGCGTGTGAAAAGACGATTTCCATGGCGTCTATGGCTATGTGAATGTCTGCGGCGTTCTTGGTTGCGCCCGGCCGGCCGGAGTAGAGCTGGATCAGGTCAATTGCATTCTGAGTCAGTTCGCTCTGGTATCTGCTGAAGCGACTCCAGTCGCCATACGCTCGTTTGACGATGAGCCTGCCCTGTTGAGCCAGGGCTTCCAAAATGGGAGACAGGTGGAACTCTCCGTGTTCTTTTTCGGCGGGAATGACGACGTTTTCAAAGTCAATCAATGTGGCAATTTGGTTTTTTTGTGTCTCGTCCGACAACTGATTTCGGTTATCAAGAGCTGTCACCGGACAAGACTGCGGTAGATTTGGAGGCATTTTGATCTCCTGAATACCTCTTTCAGACCTGACCGGTTTCTCTAACCCAGCTTTAGGATTTCAACCATACCCGATTCAGCATCCATGAACAGCAGCCGTCCACGAAGCAGCTCGCCATGGCCCAGAAGCACCTTGATGGTCTCTTGAACTTCCCAGGCCGCAACCATCATCGGGGTTGCGGCGGGATTTCCCAGCTCGACCTCAATACCCCGCTCTGGCACATCGCCGTAACCATGTAATGCTCGTAAGCCCGCGTCGCCGGGCAGGATGGTCATCACCTGGCCGACATATCCGGCGATAGCCCCATGCACCATCGGGATGCCCATGTCTTTGGCTACGTCTTGCAGGACAAATCGAATCGGCAACCGGTCTGTACAGTCTACCAGGACATCTGCGCCGCGCAACAAGGCGGGTAGTGTGTCCTGAGTGGCAAATTCGTGGTGCACAGTGACCTCTACGGCGCTGTTAATCATCGCCACACGTTCGCGCGCCGATTCAGCTTTAGAGCGTCCCAGGTTTGCTTCATGGCTGAGCAATTGGCGGTTCAGGTTGTGCTCGGCAAATACATCGCCGTCAATCAATATGAGATGCCCTACGCCCATCCTGGCCAGGCCCTCGACCACGTAACCGCCCAAACCGCCCAGTCCGACGACGCCCACGGTAGAACGCATCAGCTTGGCCAGACCCTGCCATCCCACTGTGCCCATGTTGCGACTGTGCCGCCAGGGCAACAGCCGGTTCTCCACAGCGATGAGTTCGACCTGACGGGGCGACAGACCGAGGCGAGCCGCCGTCTGTTGAACGGCGTGGAGCGGCACTATCACCAGCCCATCTTCCCGGTGTGAGAGTTCTAGAAGGGACTGTAGTGCATCCGACACCTTAGTCTGTACATCTTCCAAAATGTCTGTACGTTCATGTCGGTTGTTGTGCATCCTTTTCCCCCTCCAGCAATCGTTTCTGTTCAATTTGATTACGCTTCATGCTGGCCCGCGACCTGACAATGGGGCGCCATTTCAGCTCCCACTTGGGCCAGCCTGTCTTGACATATTTCTCGCGGGCCGGATAATCCTCCACGACCCAGTCCAGACACACACGAAAGTGCCTGGCGCTGGGTTTGATGCCGTTAATCGGGATGCCCAGGTTGGTCAGATAATTGGTGAAGACGCCTTCTATTGCCTTCTGGAGCGGGCCTTCGATCTTCACTCGCTGTATGGGATGAGCAACGGCAGTCTCCAGGTCGTCAAAGATATTGCCCGTGCACACCTCAAGCATCTCTGTGGGCGGCGATTCCAGACGTTCCAGCAGGGAGCGAATGACCCGCGAGGCCTCGCGGACGTATTCTCCCTGTCGAAATGTCCGCCCGCGAAAGAACTCCAGGCCGATTTCTCCATAGACGAACTCGCCCGTTTCTTTTCGGTAAGCGCCGATGAATGTAGGCCCTACCAGGCTGCCGTAGCCTGCATCGTCAATTTGAATCGTCATAGATGATCCTTGCTGAGTTAATTCACTCCGTTGTCTTCTCTACCATACATCACGATGGACGCGGGTCTCGTCGTATTGGGTTCTCGGCGGCGGCGTCTCCGCCGGGTAACCAATCGAGACGAGGCTGAACGGAACGATGTGCTCTGGGATGCCCAGCACCTGCCGGATGGGCTCCATGCGTTCCTCTCGCGGATAGACGCCCAGCCAAACCGCTCCCAGGCCGAGGCCAGTCACAGCCAGCAGGATGTTCTCGGTTGATGCCGCACAGTCCTGCACCCACATCCGCTCGTTAATGCCCGGCTCACCGCAAACGCAGATAGCCAGAGCAGCTTGAGCCAGCATTTTGCCATGAGGATGGACGTTAGCCAGTTTGTTCAAGATTGGCCGGCTGGTGATGGCTATGAAGTGCCACGGCTTGAGGTTGGCTGCGGAGGGCGCCGCCATTGCTGCCTTCAGCAGCAGCTCGATTTGTTCCTCAGAAACCGGCTGATTGGTGTACTTACGGATGCTCCTCCGAGCAAAAAGGTTTTCGATGCGGATGACTTCTTCCATTTGGGTTCATTCCTCCTTCAATGTACTTAGCTCACTGTTTGCCGCTCTTCTCATTACCCATTTCATCACTTCGGCGGCGGCAGAGGGCAACAAAATCAAGGGCAAAATCACGCCCCACTCTCGCACGGTGAGAGGAAAAGTGTCGAATATCGGGTTCAGAAAAGGCATGTAGACAACCAGGGCCAACAGAGCGATGGACGTGCCCACGGCCATCTGCATGTACGGGTTGGTAAACACACCGATCTGAAAGACAGAGTAATACTCCGACCGGGCAGTATAGGCGCGGAAAAGCTCCGAAGCTGACAATGTTACAAACGCCATCGTCCGCGCGTGTTCGATACGGTTGGGGAACATCCTCAAGCCGATGAGATAGGCGGAAAGTGTCGCCGCCGTGATAAAGACAGTCTGCACCAGGATGCCGACGATCATCGTAGAGTTGATTATCGGCTCGTTCGGTTTTCGCGGGGGACGCTTCATGATGTCCGGGTCTCCCTTTTCCAGCCCAAGCGCAAGGGCCGGTGCGCCATCTGTCAGCAGGTTGAGCCACAGCAGTTGGATGGGGGTCAGCGGGATGCCGAGGCTGCCCACCATCGCCAAAAAGATGACCAGGATTTCCCCCATATTACAGGACAAGAGGTAATAGACAAACTTGCGGATATTCGAATAGATGATACGCCCGGCCTCGATGGCCGAGACTATTGAAGCGTAGTTGTCATCGGTGAGCACCATATCGGCAATTTCTTTGGATACATCTGTACCCGTGATGCCCATGGCGACGCCGATGCTGGCCCGTTTCAGAGCAGGGGCATCATTGATGCCATCGCCGGTCATCGCGACGACGTGACCGTGTTGTTTGAACGCTTCGACGATGCGCATCTTATGCTGAGGGGAGACACGGGCGTACACGTCTACGTCTTCAACCATGGCGGTGAATTCCGCATCGCTCAAGGCGTCCAATTCCTGGCCGGTGAGGACTTTGCCATTTGGTCGGAGCAGAGTCAGCTCTTTGGCGATGGCGACCGCCGTGTTCTTGTAATCCCCGGTAATCATCACGGATTTCAGGCCGGCGCCACGCGCAGACTGTACTGCCTCTTTCACTTCGGGCCGGGCGGGGTCAATCATGCCGATCAGCCCCACGAACACCAGGTGGCGTTCCAGTTCCTCGGCTGTAGGTTGCTCCGGCAGGCTATCAAGATGGCGATAGGCCAGGGCCAGGACCCGCAAGGCGTCGCTGGTCAGATCAGCGTTGGCGTCGAGTATCTGCTGCCGCAGGGCCGGCGTCAGAGGTCGTTCCTGACCATCCAGCAAAATGCGGTCGCACAGGTCGAGCATCAGGTCCGGCGCGCCTTTGACGTAGGCCACAAATTTCCCGGAGTCGGCCTCTTGATGGATGGTAGTCATCCGCTTACGCTCTGAGTCGAACGGGACCTCGGCCACCCGGGGATAGTCACGGGCGAGGATCTCGCGCCAAAGCCCGCTTTTCGCTGCCGCAACAACCAGCGAGCCTTCGGTTGGGTCTCCTACCAACCGCCACCCCCCGTTTCGGCCATCCCTTTCCAGCCAGGCATCGTTGCACAGCATTCCTGCTTTGAGCAACAGGTGGGCTTCCAAAAATGTGCTTAGGTCGGTTGGCTTGCCACCGTTCAGAAACTCGCCTTCTGGGCTGTAACCCTCGCCAGTAATGTGCAACAGGGTCTGGTTGGCGTATAACCGCACGGCCATCATTTCATTCTTGGTTAGCGTGCCTGTCTTGTCAGAGCATATCACGGTCGCGCTGCCCAGGGTTTCCACTGCGGGTAGCCGCCGTATGAGGGCATGTCGGCGGACCATTTCGCGCATCCCTAAGGCCAGACACATGGTCACCACCGCCGGCAGTCCTTCGGGCACCGCCGCGATGGCGAGGCTCACGGCGGTGAGGAACATGAAAATAATGGTCTCTTGTGATTGGGCCAGGTACGCGCTCACTCCTTCGGAGAATAGAACCCCTATCGGCGTGTCGCGGAGGATGCCGATCACCCCCACCAGGCCGCAGATGACCAGGCTGGCTATGCCCAGCCAACGCCCCAATTGATCCAGCTTGCGTTGTAGAGGGGTGGGCTCTTCCTCGTAGCTTTGAATCATTTCCGCGATGCGGCCGATTTCGGTCTGCATCCCGGTTGCGACCACTACGCCTTTGCCGCGTCCATAGGTGACCAGAGTGCCCATATACGCGAGATTGAACCGTTCGCCAATGGGCGCATCGGCCTGGAGAATTGCTTCGGCCCGTTTTTCCACCGGCACAGATTCGCCGGTCAAAGAGGCTTCGTCTATGCGCAGATTGACGCTTTCGAGCAGGCGGACATCTGCCGGCACGTAGTTGCCCGTCTCCAACAGCACCACGTCGCCTGGCACGAGCTCTGAAGCCAGGATGCTGACCACGTGACCGTCGCGAATTACCTTCGCTTCGGGGGCAGCCATCTTTTTCAACGCCGCCAATGCCTGTTCTGCTTTGGCCTCCTGCACGACGCCCAGGACAGCGTTGAGCACCACGATGGCCATGATGGCCCCGGCTTCGATATAATCGCCCAGAAGCAAAGATATGAAGGCTGCCGCCAGCAGGATGATGATCAGGAAATTGTTGAACTGCTGCAAAAGCATCTGCCAGAAAGGTGTCGGAGGACGTTCTTGCAGCTCGTTGAAACCGTACTGCTCTCGCCTGGCTTGTGCTGAAGACGAATCCAAGCCAGTCAGCAGGTTACTTCCCAGCAACGCCAGCGTTTCTTCTATTGACCTGGTATGCCAATTGCGCGACAAGGCCGCATCGGCACGAGGCGGCTGCTTTTTGGCGGCCTTTTGCACCATCGTCATCTTGGGCCTTACTCCCATTGGGGCGCTTTTAACACAGCACCCTGGTTGGCGGAAGTCACAAGGGCCGCATATCGCGCCAGATAGCCTCTGGTGACTTTAGGCGGAGCCGGCTTCCAGTTCGCCCGCCGTCGGGCCAGTTCTTCATCGGAGAGCTTCACCTCCAGTCTTCTGGCCGGAATATCAATGTGTACCACATCGCCATCCTCCAGCAGGGCGATAGGGCCGCCTTCCATCGCTTCGGGCGAGACATGGCCCATCGCCGCGCCGCGCGTCGCCCCGGAGAACCGGCCGTCGGTCATCAGCGCAACATCCTCACTCAGCCCCATGCCGACCAACGATGCGGTAGGCAGAAGCATTTCGCGCATACCGGGGCCACCCTTCGGGCCTTCATAACGGATGACCACTATGTCTCCTTTTCTTATCTTCCCTCCCAGAATGGCTTCGATGGCTTCGTCCTCAGAGTTAAACACTCGCGCCGGACACTCCCGAACCAGCATCTTCGGCGAGACCGCCGACTGCTTAACCACCGCACCATCGGGGGCCAGATTGCCGCGCAGGATGGCCAGTCCGCCATCCGGACGGTGCGGTGAGTCAATGCTGCGGATTACATCGGGGCGTTTGATGCTCACTTGGGCGATGTTTTCGGCGACAGTCTTGCCGGTCACCGTGGGAATGTCGAGGTGTATCAATCCCTTGCGGCTAAGCTCCTTCATGATGGCTGGAATACCGCCAGCTTCATCGAGGTCTTCCATGTGATGGTTTCCGGAAGGGCTGATTTTTGCCAGATAGGGAGTCCTTTGGCTGATCCGGTCGAACAGCTCGAGTTCCACATCCAGCTCGGCTTCGTAAGCCACGGCCAGGAGATGCAGCACCGTATTGGTCGAGCCGCCGATCGCCATATCTACCGAGATGGCATTCTCCATGGCCTTAAGCGTCACGATGTCACGCGGCCTGACGTTCTGGTGAATCATGTCCACGATGCGCGCGCCAGCCTGCTTAGCCAAACGCAGTCGCCTGCTGTCCACAGCGGGGATTGTGCCGTTGCCCGGCAGAGCCAGGCCCAGCGCCTCAGCCATGCAATTCATGCTGTTGGCGGTGAACAGGCCGGCGCAAGACCCACAGGTCGGGCAAGTGCGCTGCTCCAACTCACATAGCTCTTCTTCCGTGAGCCGCCCTGCCTCGTACTCCCCCGCGGCTTCAAAAGTTGCCACCAAATCAACAGAACGGTCGCCAAATCTGCCGGCCAGCATAGGCCCGCCGCTCACAATAATCGCCGGAATGTTAAGACGAACTGCGGCCATCATCATCGCTGGTGTGATTTTGTCGCAGTTGGTGACCATTATCAGACCATCCAACTGGTGGGCGACAGCCATAGCTTCCACCGAATCGGCGATCAGTTCCCGGCTGGCCAACGGATATTTCATCCCCTCATGGCCCATGGCAATTCCATCGCAAATGCCGATGGCCGGAAACTCGATGGGCGTCCCGCCCGCTCGCAGGATGCCGGCCTTGGCTGCCTGGGCAATCGAATCAAGGTGCATGTGGCCGGGAACGATTTCGTTGGCCGCATTAACGACTCCGACTAGCGGGAAACTGAGGTCTTCCGCAGTCATCCCCAAGGCATAGAACAGGCTGCGGTGTGCAGACCGACGGGGTCCTTTGGTCACTTCATCACTTTTTCTGGTCATGTTGGGTACGTCCTCCTGAGGTTTGAGCTCTGTGCGCCATACCTGACAGCGCTGTGGTGGTTGTTACTCAACTTTGGGGAGCAACACCGCTCCTTGTGCGGCGGATTGGGCCAGAGAAGCGTAGAGGCCCAAAATGCCTTTGGTGGGCCGTTTGGGGGGAATCCACGCCGCTCGTCGGCGCGCCATCTCCTCCTGCGGGACGATCAAGTCCAGCTTGCCTGCTGGAATATCAATTGAGATGCGGTCGCCATCCTCGACGAATGCCAGCGGCCCTCCCAGTGCCGCCTCTGGGCTGACGTAGCCGATGCATGGGCCTCTCGTTGAGCCGGAAAACCGTCCGTCGGTCACCAGAGCGGTGGTTTCAGAGAGACCCATGCCCATCATGATCGCCGTGATCATCTGCATCTCCCGCATACCCGGCCCACCGACCGGCCCCTCATAGCGAATGACGATCACCGAGCCAGGTTCTACGTGGCCTGCTTCGACCGCTTCGGTGGCTGCTTCCATTGAGTCGAACACGCGAGCTGGGCCTTCATGCACCCACATTTTGGGCGTGGCCGCCGATTTCTTGACGACGGCCCCCTCTGGCGCAAGGCTACCCCAAAGAATTGCCAGACCACCGTCGGGGCGGATGGGGTCGTCCATCGAGTGGATAACGTTTGGGTCGCTCCATCTTGCGGCGTCAGCTATCTCGCCAATTGTTTGTCCGCTGACGGTCAGGGCACCCGACTTGATGAGACGGCGAATCGCCTTGAAGACCGCCGGGATGCCGCCGGCGCGATGCAGATCGTTGATCGTGTTGGGCCCGGAGGGAATGATCTTGGCGATATAAGGCGTCGTGCGGCTGACTTCGTCGACATGGCGCAGGTCGAAATCAACGCCGACCTCCCGGGCCAGGCCGAGCAGGTGGAGGATGGTATTGGTCGAACCGCCGATGGCCATAGCGACCCGCAAAGCGTTTTCTAGTGCGTCCGCAGTCATGATGTCGCGTGGTCGCAGGTTTTGTTCCAGCAAACGGATAACTTGCGCTCCCGATTCGCGCGCATTGCGCAGTTTGGCCGAGGATGTGGCCGGCATGGTGGCCGACGTGGGCAACGACATACCCAGCGCTTCGGTCAGACAGGCCATTGAATTGGCGGTGCCCATCATGGCGCACGTACCCGGTGAGGGACAGGCAATTTCCTCGATGTAAGCCAGCTCCTCTGCGCTGATCTCCCCCGCGTGATACTTACCGGCAAACTCTCTGGTTTGGGACAGAGCGATCTTCTCCCCACCGTATTCGCCCGCCTCCATTGCACCCGCCGGCACGAAAATTGCTGGGATATTGACCCTGGCAGCCGCCATGAGCATACCGGGCGTGATTTTATCGCAGCTACTGATGAAGACTGCTGCATCGAACTGATGTGCTTCCAACATGATTTCTGCAGATGCGGCGATGATTTCACGGCTGGGCAGCGAATATTTCATGCCCACGTGCCCCTGAGCCATGCCATCGCACACCCCGATGGTGTTGAATTCCAGCGGCACGCCGCCAGCTTCCAGGACCCCTTCCCGAACCGATTGCGCTACCGGGCGGAGGTGCATACAGCCGGGGACGATTTCGTTCCAAGAATTGACAATGGCGATCAATGGTTTGGTCAGGTCCGCTCGAGTTAACCCACAGGAGAAAAGAAGCGCCCGATGGGCGACCCTGTCGGGGCCATCGGTCAACTCAAAACTTCGCGGCTTCAAAGGACTGGGCATTGTAGGCTCCCCTTCTTTAACACATAGTAAACGTAGTCAACTGGCGCTGCTGTACTGGTGTGATATACGCAGGCAGCAAGAATGGACTTATCATACCACGCCGCCATCGGGTTGTCAAAGGCTCGGAGGGCATAGTACTTTTTGCCCAGTTACTTTTGGCCCAGAGTGCTGTAAAATAATAGGGAATGTATCAGGTCTTGACGTGTACTGTCAGGGTTACGCGATGATTTTGAGAAGGGAGCAAGATGGAAATGGAACGGAAAGTGTTGTTTGGGGTGTTGATGTTGGTCGTCATGTTGGCGCCGATTGGTGTGGTCTTTGCTACCGGTCTTGAGGCGGAAGGAGAACCCTTAAAGGGTGTGCTGGCTTTCCCCGTGTTCGACAACGACGCAACCAAGATGCGCTACAACATCTATGTGATGGATTTGGAGACAGGCAAGCGGAAGCTTCTTAAGGAAAATGCCAGCCAGCCGGCATTCAGCCATGATGGAAAGAGCCTTGCGTATAAAGATTGGACTGAGAACCAAGACGTGTACGGACTCTACGCAGCCTCGATTGCCGATATGCGCGGCACAGGTTGGCGTTTCGGCGAGTCCATAGCTGACCAACGCCCGCAGTGGTCGCCCGATGATGCTTTCTTCTACTACTACTCGCGAAAGGAATCAGACCGTTTGGATAGGGTGATGGTCACCGAGTCAGCATGGTCCAAAGGACGTACGATCCTGCGACCTGACATGGACAACAAGGAGATACTCGGCCATTCTCCAGCCGTCTTACTGGTCAAGAAAGACACTTATGACATTCTGTACCAGGGGTGCGAATTTGCCAACTGCGGCGTCATAAGGCGTCATCTGAATGGCACAACGCCGAAGCTGGTTGACGGCGATACCACTGCGCGGGCGATGAGTGTGTCTCCTGACAGCCAATGGATTGCGTTCATGTCGTACAACCGGGACAACAACTGGGAAATTTATGTAATGGCTGCCGATGGTTCCAAAGTCACGCGGTTGACCAACAACCCAGCCGTCGATGGCCTGCCGACCTGGTCGCCCGATGGCGCCTGGGTTGCTTTCGTGCGCGAAACAAAGGCTGGCAGCAACAATTGGGACATCATGGCTGTCAGGCCAGACGGTACTGGCGAGCAGAAACTGGCCGAGCTGGGCTTGCTCGATGGTCGGGTCAAAGGGACCACACCAGATCAATGCGGAGGTTGGCTGGAGGAACAGATTAGCTGGGGGACTGTCATGCCCTGAAGCGCGCAAGGTGTGAAAGACCCGCTGGGCCATCGAGTTTGATGTCAATTCCCAAAAATCCCAAATGCGGATTGACAAATAACGGTTAGTGTGCTATACTATAATTGTTCACAGAGAGATAGAGTGGAGAAACAAGTATGAGTCCTGTGTGTCCAATCCTCATGACCAACGTTGCGATTATTATCGTCGTTCTTGGTGTGCTCCTTCGTGTTAAGGAGCTAATGGGGGTTGGGAGGCTGCCGATACAGGCATCCTAAAGCCACAGGAACGAGCAGATTATCGAGAAGGTCTCCCAACAGGGAGACCTTTTTTGTTGATCTGGTATTATTCGGGCAAGGATGCCCTCTGGCAAGTGCCTTGCCCGTTTTCTTGTCCGGAGTTCTGCGCCGTGAACGAGGAGCGGGCAAACGAGCAGGCCGACATTTGCAATGTGATATATTGTGGAGAAGGCGTAAGGGGCGGATGTTTGGCCGCCCCATTCCAGAGGAGGCATTGAAGAGAAAATGAAGTTAAACGGCGCACAAATTGTTTGGGAAAGTCTGGTTCGGGAAGGAGTGGACGTCGTGTTCGGCTTTCCAGGCGGCAAAGTCGTCCAATTGTACCACACCCTGCCCGAGTACCCGATACGTCACGTGTTGGTCAGACACGAACAGGCGGCGGCTCACGCGGCTGACGGGTACGCCCGGTCCACCGGACGGGTCGGCGTCTGCGTGGCGACCTCTGGCCCCGGCGCGACCAATCTGGTCACCGGCCTGGCCACCGCGGCGATGGATTCGTCTCCCATCGTAGCGATTACCGGCCAGGTGGGTACCCGAGACCTGGGCAAAGATGCCTTTCAAGAGACCGACATTACCGGTATTACGCTGCCCATCACCAAACACAATTATCTGGTAACCGATGTGGCAGATTTAGCGATGGTAATCAGAGAGGCTTTCCACATTGCCCGCGAGGGTCGTCCAGGGCCAGTACTCATTGACCTGCCGGTCAACGTGCAGAACGCTGTCACTGAGTATGAATACCCTGACCAGGTTTACCTGCCTGGCCTGCGCCCAAAGCCGGAAGCGCCCACCGATCTGTTGCACAAAGCTGCGGATATGCTCAATCAGGCAGCCCGCCCGCTGATCTTGGCCGGCCGTGGGGTGACCATTTCCGGCGGCCAGCCCGAGTTGCGAGCTCTGTGTGAAAAAGGCAATTTTCCCGTGGTCACCACCCTGCTTGGCAAATCCTGTGTTCCAGAGACCAACCCGCTGTGTTTGGGTATGGGCGGTATGCACGGTGAAGCGTATGCCAACCGCGCCTTGCAGGCAGCCGATGTGATCTTCGCCATAGGCATGCGTTTTGACGACCGCTTAACAGGCGACCTCAAGGCGTTCGCGCGAAACGCCAAAATCATTCACTCGGATATAGACCGCTCCGAGATCGGCAAGAACGTGCGTCCGGATGTCGCATTGGTCGGCGACGCCAAAGAAGTCCTGGCGCGGTTGCTGCCTCTCATCCAGCCTGCCAGCCATTCGACTTGGTGGGAGACCATCAATGGCTGGCGTGAAGAAACGGCTGCCCGCGATATTCTGAACAAAGAACAGGAACGTCTGATCCCGCAGTACATAATCCGTAAAATGTGGGAAATCACCCGCGATAACCCGCCGATTGTGGTGAGCGATGTGGGGCAGAACCAGATGTGGGAAGCTCAATACTTCTTCCACGACCGACCGCGGGGCCTTATTTCGTCGGGCGGCCTGGGCACGATGGGATTTGCTTTGCCAGCCGCGCTGGGGGTTCAGATCGGCAACCCGGACGCGCAGGTCTGGGTCGTGGTGGGCGATGGCGGCTTTCAAATGAACATGCAGGAGATGGCCACGATGGTGCAAGAAAGGTGCCCCCTGAAGATCGTGTTGCTGAACAACGGTTACTTGGGCATGGTTCGCCAGTGGCAAGAACTCTTCTTTGAGCGACGCTATTCCGCCACCCAGTTGTTCAACCCTGATTTCGTCAAGCTCGCCGAGGCTTTCGGCGTTCGAGGCGTTATGATCACCGACCGGGAGGGAGTGGAGCCGGCGCTCCGTGAAGCCGCCCAGTACCCCGGCCCGGTCCTGCTCGAGTTCATTGTCGAAGCAGAGGAAAACGTCTATCCGATGGTGAGCGCCGGCGCACCGCTGGATAGCATGATCACCCGACCTTAGAATGAGCGAGATACATTACATCTACCACGACAAAACCAAAGAAAACAGCTTACAATTCACCATGTTTGGGAAGGAGTAAGAAACTTATGAAACGAACACTGGTAGCGATGGTACAGGACAAACCTGGAGTGCTCAACCGTATTGTCAGCTTGTTCAGAAGGCGTAATTTCAACATTGAGAGCTTGACAGTCGGACACAGCGAAATTCCAGGCGTATCTCGTCTGACCATGGTGGTCGAAGCGCCGAATGTGCCCGCGGAGCAATTTGTCTACCAACTGGACAAACTGGTCAATGTGATTGATGTGACCGATCTGACGGACACCCGCTCGGTGGTTCGGGAATTGGCTCTGATCAAAGTCAAAGCCGATTCACAAAGCCGCGGCGAAATTATGCAATTGGTGGAGGTGTTCCGCGCCAAAATCATCGACGTCAGCTTGAACAGCCTGGTTGTCGAGATAGCTGGCCCTGAGGACCGCGTCCAATCGCTCATTTCCCTGCTGGAATCGTTCGGCATCCTGGAGATTGTTCGCACCGGGCGGGTCGCTATGGCGCGCGGCCCAGAGTCGAGCCACAGCAGCGACAACGGGAACGGCATCGCACGGATGTTGCGTGAGCAACCCACTCTGGTGAAATCGGCGGTGGCCTGAGCAATGCCTCTTGCCGAGCTGAACAGTTGCAAGCCTCTTGCCCTGGGCATTGACGCCGGCGGCACATACACCGATGTCGTTCTGGTTGAGCGCGCGGGCGGTCGCGTCATCGCTCAGGCCAAATCTCTCACCACACCGCACGAGCTTTCTGTCGGGATTGCCCGCGCTTTGGATGCGCTGCATGTTCCTGACAGACAGGCCATCCACTCTGTTTCTCTCGCCACAACCCTGGCGACCAACGCCATTGTGGAAAACAAAGGGGGGCGGGTCGGCCTGCTCCTGATGGGCTACGACCGCAAGATGCTGGCCCAGTTTGACCTGCTTGGCAATTTGCCGGTGGCGGCGCGCCATTCGCTGCATGGGCGGCTCGATGAGCTGGGCCATGAGATAGAGCCTGTCGCCGAAAGCGAAGTGCTTCACACACTTGACCAGATGCGCGGTCACGTGCAGGCGATAGCCGTTTCCGGCTACTTCGGGGTTCAGAATCCGACCCACGAACGTCGAGTAAAAGAATTGGCCGTTCAGGCGTTGGGAGTCCCGGTCGTTTGCGGCCATGAATTAACCGGCCGCCTGGATGCGGTGAAAAGGGCGGTCACTGCCTGCTTGAACGCCCGGCTGCTGCCCGTTCTGAGTGCACTGGTTGACGCCCTGGAATCCTGCCTGCGCCAACGGGACATTGTGGCCCCGCTGTGGATGGTCGGCGGAGAGGGACGGCTGCTACCCGCCGTTGAAGCGCGACAGAGGCCGGTCGAGACGATTCTGTCGGGGCCGGCGGCCAGTGTAATCATGGCCAGGGCCACTACCGCCTTGACCGACGGCATCGTAATAGACATGGGCGGAACGACCAGCGACATCGCCGTGTTGCGGGGCGGCCATCCGGGCCTCAGCCCCAATGGCGCGTTGGTTGGCGGATGGCCGACCAGCGTCAGCGCAGTGGATGTGAGGACGTGCGGTCTGGGTGGGGACAGCCACATCCAGCTCGTGGGTGGAAGGCTGAAGATTGGCCCGCGACGCGCGATACCGGTATGCCTGGCGGCCGTGGAATACGACGGCGTGCTGGAGCATTTGCGTCGGCTGAACATTTTGGCTCAGAATAGCCCAAGCCGTTTCCCTATGTCCCTGGCCGACTTCGTTGTGCAGGTACGCTCCGCCGCGGGGTTGGAACTCAGTTGGCAGGAACGTGGGGTACTCGACCTGCTCAAAGATGGGCCGACGCCGGTGCTTGATGTTTTCAAACACGGCGATGACTCGCACCTGTTGTTGCAGGGCATAGACCGACTCGAGGAGCGCGGAGTGGCCCAGAGAATTGGACTGACCCCCACCGACTTGTTGCACGCGCGGGCTAAGTACGTCGAATGGGACGCGGAAGCCGCTCGCCTGGCGAGCGACATCGCCGCGCGGCAGATGGGCCTGACCCTGGCGGAATTCTGCGACGGTGTAGAAGAGCGGGTCGTTGACCAACTGGCTACCGAGGTGGTCGCCAGATTGTTGCAGGCAGAAAATGTCAGTGGCTGGGACTCTTATCTCCTGCAACGCGCGCTGGATGGACGAGGCGACAGCGCGCCCATTCACTGTCGCATCACCTTAAGAGATCCGCTCATTGGCCTCGGTGCGCCAGCTCGTGCATTCATCCCTCGACTGGCGGAAAAGCTCAACACAAGTTGCATCTGCCCACCTCATGCGGAGGTGGGCGTGGCGCTGGGGACCGTATTGGGGCAACTGGAGAATGACAGCGCCTTGGTGGTAGGTTGAAGTCACAAATGAAGCCGACTTGGCCGGACGCATCAGTCTGGCCTTTGATTCGTTACCACATGGCTGAGTAGAGCGGCAGCTTGGCTGCCGAAATCCAAACCTAAATTTTTCTTGGGGCTTAAAGGGAGGAAGACAATCATGGTCAAAGCGTATTACGATGAAGATGCAGATTTGGGGCGACTTTCAGGGAAGAAAATCGCGGTTTTAGGGTATGGCAGCCAGGGCCATGCTCATGCCCTGAACCTCCATGACAGCGGTTGCGATGTGCGAGTGGGCCTTTACAAAGGCAGCCGCTCGTGGGCCAAAGCGGAAGAGGCGGGCTTGCAAGTAACAACCGTCGGTCAGGCTGTGGCCGAGTCGGATATCATCATGGTGGTCGTTCCAGATGAAGTTCAGCGGGGACTGTACAAGAGCGACATTGCCCCGAACCTGTCCTCTGGGAAGACCCTGATGTTCGCGCACGGGTTCAACATTCACTTTAATCAAATTGTCCCGCCATCTGACATTGATGTCAGCATGATCGCGCCCAAGAGTCCCGGCCATCTGGTTCGCGATATGTTTGTGCAGGGCGTTGGTGTACCGGCTTTGCTGGCGGTGTACCAGGACGCCTCGGGCGAGGCCAAGAGCAATGCCCTGGCCTATGCCAAAGGGTTGGGCTGTACCAAGGCCGGAGTGCTGGAAACCACTTTCCAGGAGGAGACCGAGACAGACCTTTTCGGCGAGCAGGCTGTGCTCTGCGGCGGCGTCACTGAGCTGATCAAGGCCGGCTTCGACACTTTAGTTGAGGCAGGTTATCAGCCAGAACTGGCCTATTTTGAGGTGCTCCATGAGCTGAAACTTATCGTGGACCTGATGTACCGCGGCGGGATTGGTTATATGCTATATTCAGTGAGCGATACCGCCGAGTTCGGCTGCTATACAGGCGGTCCGCGCTTGATCACCGATGAGACGCGGGCGGAGATGAAGCGGATGCTGAAAGACATTCAAGAAGGGACATTCGCTTCGATTTGGATGGCCGAGAACATGGCCGGCCGCCCACGCATGTTGGCTCTCCGCCGTCGCGCCTCGGAGCATCTCATCGAACGGGTGGGGGAGAAACTGCGCAGCATGATGAGTTGGCTTGACAAAACACGATAGAAGGGGTAACGTACCTTCGCATCTACCCGAAGAGGGCTGCGGCTCCAATCTGATTCGGGGAAAGGTGCCAGTTCTAATCATACTTTTCTACCCTGAAAGGAGAGGTTGCATTTATGCCGATGCAGAAATCGAAGTCGATTTGGTTCAACGGCCAGTTCGTTCCCTGGGATGATGCGAAAATTCACGTCATGTCCCACGTCGTTCATTATGGGTCCAGCGTGTTTGAGGGCATGCGCGCCTATGAGACCCCCCAAGGGCCGGCGGTATGGCTGATGATGCCCCACGTGAATCGCCTGTTCAATTCAGCCAAGATTTATCGGATGAACATCCCTTACACCCGCGAAGAAATCGCCCAGGCCATTGTGGACACCATACTGGAAAACGGTCACAAGGCCTGCTACATTCGCCCCATCGTGTTTCGCGGCTACGACCAGATAGGTGTGGATCCGCGTTCGTGCCCGGTCGAAGTGGCAATTGCCACTTTTGAGTGGGGGCGTTATCTCGGCCCAGAAGCAATTGAACGGGGCATTGATGTCTGTGTGGCGTCGTGGCGACGGGCTGCGCCCAATACCTTCCCGTCTCTGGCCAAAGCGGGCGGCAACTATCTCAATTCGCAGCTCATGAAGATGGAGGCCCTGGAGGATGGCTACGCTGAGGCGATTGCCTTAGATTCGGCGGGCTATGTGAGTGAAGGAAGTGGGGAAAACCTGTTCCTTGTTCGCGATGGTGTGCTCTACACCGCGCCGCTGGGTGCTTCTTTGCTGGGAGGGATTACGCGACATTGCGTGATGACGCTGGCTAAAGACCTTGATATCCCACTCAAGGAGGAGATGATCCCACGCGAGGCCCTGTACCTGGCTGATGAACTGTTCTTCACCGGCACGGCGGCCGAGATCTCGCCGATTCGCTCGGTGGACCGCATTCCTGTCGGCGCGGGCGTGCGCGGCCCGATTACCAAGCGTCTTCAAGATGAGTTCTTTGGCATCACCGAAGGCCGACTCCCCGACCGACACAAATGGCTGTGGCCCTGCAAGCATTAGGATCCGTCGAAAAAGCCTGACAGGTCTCCGAGACCTGCCAGGCTTTTTATTCGCTCTACTTTCCAATGACCAACGCCGATAGCAGCAAATCACCGTGTACGTTCTGTCCGCTTGGAAGGCAGCCTTGCTCGCCAAAGGTAAGGTAACTGACAAAGGGCACACTGTAGTTCAGCGTCTTATTGATGGTCTCCACCACCTCGCCGATGCGGTCGCCAATCGCGCCTCTACGTCCACCGCAATGTACCAGGAACAAAGCGGCTATATCTTCCTCTTCGAGTTGTCGCATTTCCATCGCCGCACGGATGGCTTCGGGCACTTCATTGATGAGGTCATCCACAGAGGCTTCCATCAGGACGAGCTCATCCCCTTCTTTAACTTCAGCGAACAGGAAGATTGAACCATCGTCCTGAGCGACGCCCGGATGCTTCACAAGATGAAACTTGTTCTCTCGATTGTATACCCCGACCGGTTTGAGAATACTGGCGCCCAGAATAGCCATGCCGGCCAGGTCTTTCGGGCTTTGACCAATCCAGTCAGCGTATACATCAATGGCCTTCTTGCCGTTCAACTCATAAACCGTTCGTCCGGCAGCTTTGGTGATGATTGCTTTCTTGTTGGTAGGACGGTAGCCGCTGGCATAGCTGTAGCCCAGCGGCAGGTGGGTGAACAAGGCGGTCACCACCACGCCTGCCGACATGGCGCGCTGGCCGGCAAATACATGCCAGTTGCCCTCGACGGTGTTGTCGGCTACACTGCCCCCGATAATCGGTACATCCTCACCGATCACTTGCATGATGCCCCGCATGACTGCTTCTTCGTTGCCCGGCGAGGCGGCCATCAGCACAATGTCCGGTACTTCCGCCGGAATGTCCGCCTGCTTCCGCGCCGTTTTCACCGCCATTTCAACGGCGGCCCTGCCGGCAGCTTCTGGGTCTTGACCCAGCTCAGCATAGCCCACGCCGAAATCTACATATTGCGTGGTCATAGTCATTACGGCCACCGCATCTCTGTCTCCGCCCAGAAATCCGTCCGGCGTGATGACTCCGGTGAAAGACGTGCCGCCGTGAACGGGTGTGCTTTTCAACACTTCGCCTATTCCCGCCAAGAGCTGCTCTGGAGCGTAGCCTATTGTCGAGAACACGAAGGCCACATTGGCCTCGGTTTGGTGACTGCTTGCCAGCGCTTTCTGAGCAGCCTCAACCCCCGCCCTTCTGGCGTCTGTATCCTGACTCCACCCTATGCCCACGTGCACTCTTGTATCATCCATCACCCGAAAACCTCCTTGTCGTTTATGAGTTGTTAAAACCGAAAAACTATGAACCAGACGTCTTCACTGCGCAATTAGAAGCTGTCCATCACTTTCTCCGCAGTCATCGGCGTGTCATCCGGGGCAAACGATTCGGCAGCCGTCCTTTCCCCATATTCATCCGGTTCGTGCCGTCTGGTGTCACGGTATTGTTTGGCTGCTCTGATCAGGCCGACGAACAACGGGTGGGCGCGGTTGGGCCGCGACTTGAACTCAGGGTGAAACTGAGTTCCCACCATCCACGGGTGGTTGGCAATTTCACCGATTTCGGCCAGCTTCCTGTCCGGAGAGAACCCGCTCAGGATCATCCCTCCTTGAGCCAGGATGTCGCGATAGGCGTTATTGAGCTCGAAGCGATGGCGATGCCGTTCAAACACGACCTCGGCCTGGTACGCCTTGGCGGCGTTGGTGCCGGCGACCAGGTGGCACGGGTAGTTGCCCAATCTCATCGTGCCGCCCATGTCGGTGATGTCCTTCTGGTCAGCCATGACATCAATCACCGGGTAAGCGGTGGTCCGGTCAAATTCTGTGCTATTCGGCTCATCAGAACCGAGCACGTGGCGCGCCAGTTCAATGACCATCACCTGCAACCCCAGGCACAGTCCCAGATAGGGGACTTTGTTCTCGCGCGCATATCGCGCGGCGATGATCTTGCCCTCGATGCCCCGATAGCCAAACCCGCCAGGCACCACCAGGCCATCCACTGTCTCCAGCAAATCACGCCCACGTCCGCGCTCCAATTCCTCTGAGTCAATCCAAATCAAATTGATTTTGCAGCCTTCCGCCATGCCGGCGTGTCTGATCGCCTCGCGCACGCTCAGATACGCATCGGCCAGCCGCCCGTATTTCCCAACCAGGCCAATGCGAAGTTGTTCCTTCTGATTTCTGAGTTTCTCGACGATGTTTTCCCATTCGCTCAGGTCTTTGCCTCGGTCGGGCAAAGATAGCGCGCGGACGAGGACATCTCCCAGCCCGGCTCGCTCTAGAATGAGGGGGACTTCATACACGGACTGGGCCGTCACCAATGGGATGACATGCTCCTTTTCGACATCGCAGAATAAGGAAATCTTGCTCTTGAGGTCTTCGTCAATCGGGTAGTCTGAGCGACACACGATGATATCGGGCTGGATGCCGATGCTGCGCAGTTCTTTGACGCTGTGTTGAGTGGGCTTGGTTTTCAGTTCTTTGGTGGCTCCGATGTAGGGCAACAAGGTGACATGGACGTAGACCGTGTTCTCGCGGCCTACGTCCTTGCGCATCTGACGGATGGCTTCCAGGAAAGGCAAACCCTCAATGTCGCCTACCGTACCGCCAACTTCGACGATGACGATCTCAGATTCCAGTTGCTTGCTCACCAGGCCAATGCGCCGCTTGATTTCAGAGGTGACGTGAGGGATGACTTGAATGGTCTTGCCCAGATAATCGCCGCGACGCTCACGAGCGATAACCTCCGCGTACACCTGGCCGGTCGTCACGCTACACGCGCGGGTCAGATTCTGATCGATAAACCGCTCGTAGGTCCCCAGGTCGAGGTCGGTCTCCGCGCCATCGTCCAAAACGAACACTTCACCATGTTCGTGGGGGGCCAACGTGCCGGGATCGACATTGATGTACGGGTCCAGTTTCTGCGCGGCTACGGTGAATCCGCGGCTCTTGAGCAGCCGTCCAATAGAAGCTACTGTGACGCCCTTACCAACAGAACTGACAACGCCGCCGGTCACAAAGATATACTTGGTCATAGATCACCTCACAACCCACGCTTTCAATCTCAGCTCTGAGCCTATCATACATCATCCTCCCCCAACCAGCAAACATCGAGTTGGTCGGTTTGCGTCCCGATGGCTTTGCGTTACAATCGTATCTTGGTGTAAGCGGGCTGAAGGTAGATGGCTTTGGGGGAGGCGAAATGGGGTCCTTGCGTGTGGCGTTGGCGCAAATCAATGTTACTGTTGGCGATATTGCGGGGAACACAGACAAGATTCTGAGCATCATTGACAGAAGCCGTTCCCTCGGCGTGGATATCCTGGCTGTGCCGGAACTGGCATTAGTGGGTTATCCGCCCGAGGACCTGCTACTCAAACCTCAATTCGTCGAGGCCAATTTGCAGGCCCTGTCGCGCATCGCCACAGCGACTCGCGGGCTGACGGCTATCGTTGGCTTCGTGGACCGACAGGATGACTTGTTCAATGCGGCGGCCATTCTGCACGATGGGCGGCTGGCTGGCGTATACCATAAAACCTATCTGCCCAACTACGGCGTGTTTGACGAGGAGCGTTATTTCCGTGCTGGCTCACGTCCATTGGTTCTGTCGCTGGGAGATACGCTGGTTGGTGTTAACATTTGCGAAGACATCTGGTATCCCGCCGGGCCAACCGAGCTGGTCGCGCTGGCAGGCGCGCAACTGGTCATCAATATCTCTGCTTCGCCCTATCACGCGGGTAAGGTCCGCGACCGCGAACGGATGATTGCTACGCGGGCCAGCGATAACGTCGTCATGATAGCCTTCTGCAATCTCGTGGGCGGCCAGGACGAACTGGTATTTGACGGGGGCAGCGCGTTCTTCGACACCGAAGGGAACATCGTCGCCCGCGGCGTGCAATTCGAGGAAGACCTGGTCATCGCCGACCTGAACCTCGAGTCGGTGTTCCGCCAGCGATTGCACGACCCGCGCCGTCGCAAGGACCGTCTTGTTGGGCAAGACATCCATGCGTTGATAGACCGGCTGACTCTCGAACCGGTGATGCAGCCGCCCCGGCCGTCGTTCTCACCAATTGTCCGCCCCTTGCTCGAACCGACCGCCGAAATCTATCGGGCCGTGGTGCTGGGTACGCGGGACTATGTGCGTAAGAATGGGTTTGGCGATGTGGTCATCGGCCTGAGTGGCGGCGTTGACTCGTCGCTGACAGCAGCGATAGCAGTTGACGCGCTTGGGCCGGAACACGTGATCGGCGTCTTCATGCCCTCGCAGTTTTCCTCGGCCGAGAGCCGCGAGGATGCCGAATCGCTGGCCCAAAATTTGGGTATTCGTTTCATGGTCATACCAATCCAGGCGACGTTCGAGGCCTATCTGGCGATGATGTCCGACGCTTTCGCCGGGACGGAGCGCAATGTGGCCGAGGAGAACATCCAGGCCCGTATTCGCGGCAATGTTCTCATGGCTTTATCCAATAAATTCGGCTGGTTGGTGCTGACTACGGGCAACAAGAGTGAGGTTGCTACCGGCTATTGCACGCTGTATGGTGACATGGCCGGCGGATTCGCCGTCATCAAGGATATTCCCAAGATGTTGGTCTACGACCTCTGCCGCTATCGGAATCAGATTAGCCGTGTTATCCCCGAACGGGTGCTGGAAAAGGCGCCAACGGCAGAGCTGCGTCCCAATCAGAGAGATGAAGATTCCTTGCCGCCCTACCGCACGCTCGACCCTATTCTGGCGGCATACGTGGAGGATGACATGAGTCCGGTGGAAATCGTAGCATTGGGCTTCGACGAAACTGTTGTGCGCGAGGTCATACGCCTGGTCGATCGTAACGAATACAAGCGCCGCCAGGCCGCGCCCGGCGTTAAGATTACGCCTCGCGCTTTCGGCAAAGACCGACGGCTGCCCATCACCAATCGCTATCGTGAGTGGTGACGGGTCAATTCGACATGCACGACTGATCTCCGCAGAATTTGACGTTAACAGCAAGCGCGTCCTATAATAGATGTGCTCGCCACGAACCGACCGGAGTTTTACATTCCATGTGCACTTTCCATGGCGAGGCTGGCAGGAGATTTATTCATCGTGCTCGTAACGAGAGTGGACTAAAGGCTTTAGATGCAGGTCGCCCAACCGGCGGACAGGTTTTTGTGAGGATGAGAATGGCTTCAGTCAAGGTAACCGAGATGACCGTAGATGAGTTGAAGGATCTGATTCGAGACGCTGTGGCTCAAACGATTTCAGAGCTTCTGCTGAAAGACCCTGATGAGGGGCTGGAGTTAAGTGAAGAGACCAAGCTGGCACTTGTCGATTCTCTGGCTTATGTCGCAAATGGTGGAGAGACTCTAGCGGCGGCGCAAGTCGCCGCCGATTTGGAACTAGAGTGGTGAATTGTACCGAGTTGAGTTCGTTCCATCTGCTAAAGCTGATCTGGCTTCTCTGGATCGTCCGCTTGCTCAAAGGATACTCAAAAAACTTCGCTGGTTTTCAGAGAATATCGCCCTCGTCAAGCCACAGCCTCTGACCGGTCAATGGCAGGGGGTGTTCAAACTTCGTGTAGGTGATTATCGCGTTCTTTACACGATCGACGAAATCAACAAAACGCTCATTGTCCATCTAATCAGACATCGTCGCAAGGTTTACCGGGACTGAAAGGCCTGTTGGCGAGCCATCGCTTTCGCCGTTTGCTCAACCCTTCAGCCCAAAACCACTCAGCAGAATTGGTCAACTGAGGCAGTCAGAACATCAATCTGTACTGGATGCGGCCGCTCCTACTCGTTCTCTTGCGTAGACTTGTCCAGGTCAAGCATGATGTTGTGTTCGTCGTAAGGGGTGAAGGCCAGCTTCTTAATCTCGTGCAGCTTTTTCAGCACCTGTTCAATGCGATTGGCATCGTGGACAATGCTATCTAACGAGTCGATGAGGTTGCGTGGGACGTTCTGCACCATTTTCAGGTCGCCCTGCAAGAGCCGTGCCTGCCAGATGATGCTGGTCAGTGGGCTGTTGATTTTGTCGCTCAAGGCAATAGCGGCCTGGCCGATGACAGCCACCTTGTCCGCTTCTCGCAGCTTCTCCTGAAGCTCTCGGATGCGCACCTGAGCGCGAACGCGGGCCAGTAGCTCTGGCAGTTCAAAAGGCTTGGTCAGATAATCGTCCGCGCCGCCCTCCAGGCCGATGACTTTGTGCGGCGTATCTTTGAGAGCGGTAAGCATGATGATACTGGGCTGTTGGAGATGCTGCATGGCCCGAATCTTGCGGCAAACTTCGAATCCGCTGATGCCCGGCAGGTCAACATCGAGCAGAACAAGGTCCGGCGTGCGCTCCGCGATGTGTTCGAGACACTCTTCGCCAGTGTAAACGGCAACCGTGTCAAACCCGGCATCATTCAGGCAATTAACGTTCATCTCCAAAATGTCGGGATTGTCATCTACCAGCAGGATTCGCCTTCGTCTGTCAGCCATGGTTCACACTGCCTTTCAGTCAGGGCCTTTCCCGGCCTCAACAGCCTGGAAGGGGCGACAGAATCGCAGTTCCCAACCCCTGATCCGTTCGAGCGTCTGGTAATCGGTCATGTCCAGATGAACGGGCGTCACCGAGATATAGCCGTTGGCGAGAGCCCACACGTCCGTTCCTTCCTCCATTACACCCTGTGGCGGTTCTCCGCCAATCCAGTAGTAATCACGCCCATAGGGGTCTTTCCGGACGACCAACGCATCGCGGTAGATCCGGCGGCCCAGGCGGGTCACACGGAGGCCTTTGATTTCTGTTTCGGGGAGCGCGGGCACATTGACGTTGAGCAATGTGTGTGGGGCGAGGTCGCTTTTCACAAACTCCTCGGCCAAACGGGCAGCTATCTCGGCGGCAACCCTGAAGTCGCCCCCCTCGGCCTTGTCCAGGGAAACTGCCATTGAGCGAATGCCAGCAATGACTCCCTCCATCGCTGCTGTCACCGTGCCGGAATAGGTCAGGTCGCTGCCCAGATTGGGCCCGTGGTTGATGCCCGAAATCACCAAATCGGGGATGCGGTCGAGCAGCCCCAGCACGGCCAGAGCCACGCAGTCTGAGGGCGCGCCACTGCTGGCGTAGGCAGGGGCGCCGTCGGGGAGGGTAACTTTGTTGACCCGTAGCGGCTTGTGCAAGGTTTTCGCGTGGCCTGCGGCAGACCAGTTGTGGTCCGGCGCGACTACTGCGACCTCGGCGATACGGGCTATTGCCTGCCTGAGTGTCAACAGACCCTGCGCGTTGACGCCGTCATCATTAGTGAGCAGTACGTACAAAATCGGTTCTCCTCGCTTGCGGTCACTTCCGTATCAAACTACATATTATCATACCCTGGCGTGGCACACAAATCGAACAGAGCAAAGGGGTGCATCCAGAATTTTAGGCGAGTTAGCAGAAGCCTCAGCTACGTCATGCTGAGCGCAGCGAAGCATCTCATTTCACGATGCGCAATGAGATTCTTCGCTTCGCTCAGAATGACGGTCAGAGCCATTAGACGGCTATCGAAAACGGCGTAGGCATCAGCTCCCTTGAATTTCGGATGCACCCGAGCAAAGCCCTGAGCGGGCGTTGTTGACAAGCCAGGTGGATTTGATTATGATGACGATGGCGATGATTCGCTTGTGAAATTGTACCTGCCTGGCGTTGAGGGGTGACAGGCCATCTATTCTGATAAGCACACGGCGAAGGCTAAAGGATATCAGGGGGCAGTTTGGCTCTGGTCAATTGTAGAACAGGTGAGGTCATTGCACGTCGGGTTGTTAAATGTGATACTCTGTTCCTGAAGGCTCGCGGCCTGATGTTCAGGCGCACGTTGCCCCCTGACGAAGTCTACGTGTTCGTGGCCAATCGTGAAAGCATCGCGTTGACCGCCATACACATGCTGTTTGTCTTTTTCTCGATAGCAGTGTTGTGGCTTAACGAGGCTTGCGAAGTGGTGGACCTGACGCTGGCGCGTCCTTTTCGTTTCTACTACGCCTCCCGTTGGCCGGCCCGCTATTTCATCGAAGGCGATCCGACTTTGCTGGACCGGGTGCGGGTGGGAGACAGGCTGGATTGGAATAGACACGAGGTCTATGATATAATCGTGTCCGAAGAAGGGACGAGTGATGGTGGTGGACTTCCGGCTTGACGATGTGGTCTGTATGAAGAAAGCGCACCCCTGCGGCAGTTTTGAGTGGCGGGTCGTGAGGATCGGAGCAGACATTGGCATTAAGTGCTGTACTTGTGGCCGGCGGGTGTTGTTGCCTCGCCGCGTGATGGAACGCCGGGTCAGGGCTTTCGTAAGTCGCGGGCCTGAGCCGGTTGATTCTCAACAGACCGGGACAGATTCAGGCACCTGAAGGGAGGCTATGTCCAAGAAGAGAATAGAAATCCTGATGGCGAGCACTGGCGGCGGCCATCGAAGCGCTGCCCTGGCTATATCAGAGGCGTTCGATGAGCTGTATGACGATTGTGAGGTCGAGATTGTTGACATCTGGTCTGACCACATCCCGTTTCCACTCAACCGCATCGGGCGGATGTATGGCCGACTGGTGAAATATGGCCTGTGGGAAGCCGTTTGGGACGCAAGCAATGACCCCAAACGCATCCAGTGCGCTTTGACGACTATGTGGCCGTTCATTGACGACGCTATGGAAGAGTTTTTCGCCTTGACTAGGCCTGACGCGGTCGTTGTGGTTCACCCACTGTTCAATCACTTTTCGGCATGGGCACTGCGCAGCTTGCAGGTGCATGTTCCGCTGGTCACGGTAGTCACCGATTTGGTGACCACTCACCCGGGTTGGATCTGCCCCGACGCCGACCTATGTTTGGTGCCTTCCGAGCGCTCACGTCAGTACGCCTTGGATGGCGGCATGTCGCCCGACAAAGTGAAGGTCACCGGGCTTCCAATCAGCCTGAAATTCCTGACCAACAAAATTGATAAACTGGAAGCACGGAAAAGGCTGGGTTTGGCTGAGCACCTGCCGACAGTGTTGCTTGTGAGCGGTGGAGAAGGCATGGGGCCGGTCTACAAAATCGCACGGGCGATCAGCTCCCACAGGCCAGCCGGCCAAATGGTCATCGTAGCCGGGCGTAACCAACGTCTGAGGAAACAGTTGGAGCGGACGGGATGGGAAATTCCAACCAAGGTGCTCGGCTTTGTAGACAACATGCCAGAACTGATGCGGGCCGCAGATGTCATCGTCACCAAAGCCGGGCCTTCCACCATCAGCGAGGCGTTCATCGCCGGCCTCCCCATCATCCTGAGTGGCTTTATCCCCGGCCAGGAGGAAGGGAACGTTGATTACGTGGTCCAAAAACGGGCTGGCGTCTTGGCGGAGGATAGCGAGGCCATTGGCCGCCTTGTGGCTGAATGGTTCGAGCCGGCCAACGCTGACCTGTTGGCTGAAATGACCAGGAATTCCAGAGCGCTGGGACGGCCTGAGGCCGCTTTGAACGTGGCAACCGAAATCCATCAGATCATGGACAGGTTTGCTGAAGGCCGGTGAGATTGCTCTGACCAGTGGAGAGAAATAGATACAGAGCATTACGGACTTTCAATCCAGTCCACAATGCCCTGTACCTGTTTCATTATAAGGAGAGAATGGACAGAATTCAGGCTGCTTTGTTTTGTTTCTGTTCAACCTGTTCCAGGTAATTCCTCAACTCTTGCCGCGCGGCCTCGAATCGCTTAAGCAACACGTTGTCGGACACCTTGAGCGCGGATATGGTCCGCTTAGAACAGGTGGCACAGCCCAGGGAGGCTTTGTAGCTGCTGAGCTCGCAATTCAGGCAATCACACAGCTTGATCATCATCAGGCAGAAACTCAGACTGTCCTCATGCGTCTCGGGCAGAGCGGCCACGCGCTCAACCAATTCAGACCATTTGCCATCTCGCAAGCTCTTCAGACCAATAATACATTTGTGGGGGAATAATATCTCACTCCTGGAAAACATGACCAACACCTCTTTGAAAGAATTTATTTAAAAGAGTTAGCAAATTGTGCGTGGGTGCACAATGGCAAAAACACACAATAAGGCGTGGGGTTACCCCACGCCTGGAACGAACCTGACTTCAAAACACCGCCTTTGTTGTAATGGCTTACAAACAATTGAGCATGCGCCAAGGAGAAAGTTTCAACTTTGATAATGTACTTACACTTCTGAAAGTTCATAATATCACATCTCAGCACGTCTGTCAAGCGTTTTGCAAGAATTTTAAGGTTCATTTCCTCTAAATCGTTTGCCTTTTGAGGTCATCTGGTGTATGATGGAGGGCCTGTGACAAGCCCATGCGTTGAGAGAGTGACCCCATTCGATTGGGCGAATCCGGACGCGCCGATGTGGTGTCGGGCCCACTTTTGACCCTCAAGGAACGTCTCTAAAGGGAGGATTGACTTGTTATGAGGAGATTTTTTACTGGCTTGCTGTTTATCGCTTTCTTGCTATCGGCCGTGAGCTGCGGCGAGACGCCACCAACGCCTCTGCCTGTCATCACATTGCCGACCAAAGCCCCACCAACCGCGACGCCGGTGCCTGCCAGCGACGAAGAGGCCGTTGCCCAACTGATTCGCGCTGAAGGGGAGGGGGTGGTGCAACAGGACATTGACCGGCTGATGGACATCTGGGCCGATGACGGCGTTATAGCCGACGCCAAGCATACACCAGAAGATGCTCAAGATGATGCCAAATGGCAGGGCAAAGAGGCCATCCGCCAACGTTACGTCAATCTGGTATTCCCTTCGGCGCCCATGCAGGCAGAGGCTGGCGACTTACAGGTGAGCATCGAAGGCGATAAGGCAACCGTCACTTCAACCACCAATATTGGCGATGAAGTCTCGCCGAAGGGCGACCGCTGGACGCTTGAAAAGAGAAATGGTCGCTGGTACATCGTCTCCCTCACCTACAATTTGGAGCCTAAATAGAGGAACTTTGGCCTGGCCG
>DAOTYC010000213.1:0-10419 GCA_034435095.1 Anaerolineae bacterium
ACCAGGTCAGCGGGTAGGGATACCACGGCGACTGTCTGAGCGGGCAATGGACGCTGGGCATGATGCCCCGGTCGCGGATGAATCGCTTGAAGATGGGCATGTCCTCCGGCGACAGGTTGTAGAACTCGCTGCGGCAGAAGCCAAGCTCGATCAGTCTATGAACCAGGTGGCTGAGCCGGTTGCAGTGGATGCTTAGAACGTCAAGGGTTGTATTCATCTGAGGTTGTAGGAAGTCTTGGAATCAGCGGCTGCAATTGGTGGATTAGCTCAGGGATGTATAAACTTACAACTCTCCAAATTCGGTCTTGCTTGATCTCACCGTATTCGTGAGCCAAAACGTTACGCTGAGAAATGATTCTGTTCCAGGGGATTTCTGGGTGCGCGTTCCTAAAGTCCTGAGACACATGCCGTGCAGCCTCTCCGATAATCTCCAGAGCTCGTTCAACAGCCAACTGTAGTTTCCGGTCTCGCATATATTGCTCAAAGAGAACGCCAGCGACAAACGTCTCGATTGTCTTTGCCGCATCGAACATATCCCACAAATAGGCCGCATCACGTTTGTCGGGTTGCATAGATCTCTTTCTTGGTGGTCAGGATGTGATGACGTCTGAATGGATTACGAACGGCGTCTTCTTCGACGATATCCACAGGACGCTGGAAAACCTGCTCCAATTCCTCTTGCATCGCAATTAAGTCGAATAAACTCCAGCTCGCGCCTTTGGAAAAAGTGACCAATACGTCAATGTCGCTGTCTGGCCGGAATTCGTCTGTCAAGACTGACCCAAACAAAGCCAGTTTCGCGATTTGCCAGCGCTGGCAGAACTTTTCAATCTGATCTTGTAAATTCGCAATCTCAGCGGGTCTCATACTTGTCACTTTCGTTCGGTCTGGCATTAAGGCCCGACTGTGTGATTATCGTCCAAGGCCATGAGCGCGATATACTTCAGTTTAGCACAGAGTCACCACTCGTCAAAATCCTGGGGGTGCGCCTGCAGTGCCTGCAGCAGGCGGGCGTTCTCCGCCGGGCGACGGGTGGCGATACGCACATAAGCTGGCAACCCAAACGAGGCGCAATCGCGCACTTGTAAGCCATGGCGGAGTAACGACCGACGGAATGCTGCGCCGTTGCCCACCTCCAGCAGGAAGAAATGCACCGCGGAGGGGAACGCGCGCCGGCCGAGCCGCTCCAGCCCGGCAATCAACTCAGTTTTCGCTTCGTGGAGAGCGGCCAGCGTCTGGCGCAGGTGGGACTGGTCGGCCAGGGCGGCCAGGCCGGCGGCCTGGGCCAGCGCGTTGACGTTCCAAGCCGGGCGCACCTTTGCCAGTGTGCTGATGATTGGCACGGGGCCGATGGCGTAGCCCAGCCGCAGGCCGGCCAGGGCGTAGTCTTTGGTCATGGAACGCATGACCAGAATGTTGTCCACGGACCGGCCGCGCACCACCTCCACCGCTGAGGGCAAGCCCGGCGCGAAGGCCAGATATGCTTCGTCCACGACGAACAGGGTCCCGGTGTTGTCGCCTGCCCAGGCGGCGATGACCTCCAGCGGCGTGGCCGCGCCGGTCGGGTTGTTCGGGTTGCAACAGAAGGCCACGCGGGGGCGGCTTTCGCTCAGTTGGCGCGCCACGTCCTGCGGTTCGACGGCGAAACCCGTTTCGCGCCGTGCGTTCCAGCGGACGATATGGGCGCCCATCAGCGCGGCGGCGCGTTCATATTCGCCAAATGTCGGGCCGATGACCAGTGCCCGGTCGCCCGGCTGGAGGTAGGCCAGGGCGGTCAGCCAGAGCAGCTCGGCCGATCCGTTGCCGACGATAATCTGCTCAACAGGCACGTTCCAATGCTGGCTCAGCGCGCGGCGCAGGGCCAGGCACTCACGGTCGGGGTAGCGGTCGAGGGGGATGGTGGCCAGGGCCTGTCGCACTGTGGGCGATGGGCCGAAGGGGTTGCTGTTCACGCTGAAATCCAGCACATCATCGGGGTTCAGGCCCAGACGTTCCAGTTCGTCGTAGTCGAACGCGCCGTGCCGGGTCAGCGGTGCGGTTTCGATGGCGGGGCGAGGTGCGATTACGGCCATCGTTCACCGCCTTATCAGGCGCGCTGCCTGCGCCAGCCCCAAAATCCCGACTGTGGTAAAGCCCAGTCCGGTTGCAAACACGCCCCAACCGGGGTGCAATGGCGCATGATAGACGTTTTGGATCGCTGGCAGGATGACGCCGAATTGCCACAGGGCCGGCGCCGCGCCCGTCAGACCGCACAGCCCGATCAAAGTCATCAGCGCGACCGGCGGCAGCCGCCGCAGCAGCCAGACGCCGGGTATCAGCGCCAGGCAAAACAGCGTGCCGATCACTTGTAAGCGAAATTCCTCGCTCTTGAGCACGGGGATTGAGAACACGGGCGGCAACAGCGCCAGACTGATGGGCACGATCGCTGCCAGGCACAGCGCACGAATGGCCCAGTGACAGCGCAAGGCCGGGCCGCCAACACACTTGCTGCAGCTCGAGGCTACCAGCAAAGCCAGCAGACAGCAGGTGCAGAACGGCGGCAGGTAAAACAGTTGCCGTACCATGACCGTTGCGCCGGCGCGAACCTCCGGCAGGAATTTGACGAACTCGCCCAGGTCCTGGCCGATCAGAATGAGCGCCACGGCGCGGTGGTTGACCCACGGCCCCCAATAGCCGGCCGCACCGACCGCCAATGCTGCCAGCAGCAAGGCGGTGTAACCAGCCGGGGCTGTGCGCTGCGCCTGACCGGGCATGTTCATGCCTCCACCCGATCATAGGCTTGTAGCAGCTTGTGGGCCGCCTGGGTCCAGGTGAACAGCCGCGCACGGGCCAGTCCACGCGCGGCCAGCGACTCACGCAACGCGCTGTCAGTCAGCACGCGGCCCATCGCCTCGGCCAGGCCTGCGACGTCCGTGGCCTCGACGAGCAATGCGGCATCGCCTACCAGCTCCGGCATACAGGAATTTGTGGCTGTCACCACCGGGGTGCCACAGGCCATGGCCTCCAGCGCTGGCAGGCCGAAGCCCTCGTACAGGGTGGGGAAGGCAAACAGGTCGGCCAGGTTGTACAGGGCTGGCAGGTCTTCATCGGCCACGAAGCCGGCGAAGTGCACATCGTCGCCCAGTTGCAGGCGACGGGCCGTGTCGAAAATGCCTTCGTACAGCCAGCCTCGCCCTCCGGCAATGACCAGGCGGTGTGGATATTGGCCCATCTTGCGCAATAGAGCGTAGCCTTCCATCAGGCCGCTGAAGTTCTTGCGCGGCTCCAATGTGCCTACGCTCAGGATGAACGGGCGACTGCCCAAGTTGTACTTGCGGCGGACGGCCTCCAGTTGCCGGGTATCGGCGATGGGGCGAAAGCGGTCTTCAACACCCGCCGGCACGACATCCACCTTTTCTTCCGGCGCGCCCAGTAGTTCGACCACGTCCGCTTTGGTATTGTGCGAGTCGGCCAGCACGCGGTCTGCCTGGGCGACGGAACGCGGCACGACGCACGACAGGTAGGCCCGCAGGCTGGGCTCGGCGCACTGGGGTACCCGCAGAAAGGACAGGTCGTGTACGGTCAACACTGTGCGGGCGGACGCAGGTGGCAGCACGAAATTGGGTGAGTGAAAGATGTTGATCCGGCCGGTGAACCACTCCACGCGGGGAATGGGCAGACCGAGCCGGTGCCACAGGATATTGGCGCAGCGTTCGGCGAGCGGGGCGTGGCAAAAACGGAAAGCGGGTGAATGGATTGCCGGGTCGTCGCCGTCGCCCATCACCAGCAGAACGTAGTCGTCGGCCAGGTCCATCGCAGCTAAGGCGTGCACCAATCCACGGGTGTATCTGCCAATTCCGCCGCCCTGTCGCACCGCTGCGGTATAATCAATGGCGATGCGCCGGCCCGAAGACGCCCGCTCAGCCATGAGGGTCAATGGATTCCTTTGTACGTCCAGATGCGGTTGATGCCGAAATTCCAGAACAACACAACCACAATCGCGCAGGCTTTGGCCAGGTTATAGCCCAACGGCCCCAGCCAGGGTTTAAAGACGTAATGGTTTAAGGAGAGAAACACTGCCTGGTTGATGGCCAGGCCCACGACGTTGACCGCGGCGAACTGCAACAGTTGCTTGCCAAATGGCCGCTGGCGCGACTCGGGGAAGGTCCACAGGCGGTTCCAGATGAAATTGTTCACCACCGCCACCGAGAAAGAAATGGTGTTCGATAGGAACAGGCTGACACCAAATACCAGGTGCATCAGGTTGAGCACGGAGAAATCTACCACCGTGCCGCTGGCGCCCACCATGGCGAACTTGATGAAACGCCACATCTCCGCACTGTTCTCAATGATTTTGTCGGTGAGCCCCGCCGTGCGGGGATGTTTGCGCCCGATCGTGGTCAGGCGATGTAGCAGGCTGTGAAGCCCGGCATCTTGTGAAGCGTTTGCCAATTTCATCTCCCTGTCCTATGAAGCTGTTGGCAGCCGGCTATCCGTGCCGCGCTGCCCTCGCTGCTTGTGCTTGACGGCTGATTGCTGGCCGCAATGACGGCGGCCAGACAGCCCAAAAGAATCGCGACGTGCAAATACATGCCATGCACGTAGAGATTGTCTACGAAATTATGCGCGCTCAGATGGACCAGGACCCCAAAGACGCCCAGCGCCACCCCCAGTGCGTAGCCGCTCAGGCGACGGCGGGCGCGCCAGACCTGCCAGAAGACCGTCGTCCACAAAGCGAGGTAGGCGGCCAGGCCGATCAAGCCGGCCTCCGCAGCGATGTTGAGGTAATAATTGTGGGCGTGGCCCATCGAATCGGGCCAAGCCGGCGGGGCGTAGAGGGGATAGACCGCGCCGTAGTTGCCGATGCCGATTCCGGTCCATGGATAAGCTTCGAACATCTTCCAGCCTGCCGTCCAGTGGGCCAGCCGCTGCACGATGGCAAAATTGATGGGATTGACCTCTACGGCGTTCACGTCTGGGATGGACAGAAACGGCAGGAAGTCGAGGAAGCGCTGCGTCACCACGTCGGGCAGCAATTGCAGCGCGCCCAGGCCGACGAGCAGGAGCGCCAACGCCAGGAACGCGATGGCGACCTGGCGACTGCGCAAGATGTTGATGGAAATCAAGGCCAGGGCCGCACCTAAAATGGCGCCGCGCGACCAGGTCATCACGATAGCCAGAACCAGCAGGCCGGTCAGAGCGGCGTAGAGCGTCGTGTGGGTCAACAGCCGCCACACGGTTTTCATCGCTGCTGGAGCCTGCCGACTGGAGGGAAGCAACCCGACTTCGGCGGCCGGGCGCGCTGCCCAATCGAATGAAGTCAACCACAGCGCGTAGGCCAGTGGCGCGATGAGGCCCAGATAGCCGCCGAAGGGGTTCGGCTGCTCGAATGTGCCATAGGCGCGCATGAACAGGCCGACGGGCGTATGCCACAAGAAGCCATCGGGGCCAACGCGCGCGAAGAACTGATAGGCTCCCAGCAGGGCGGACAGCCCCCCGGCCGCCAAGGTCAGGCCAATCGTGCGCCGCACCTGAACGCTGTTGAACGTGCTGCCGATGAACGAATAGAGCAGCAGCACCTGCACCCACTTCAGCGTTTCTTTCAGGCTGGCAACCAGCGATAGGGCCGACAGCCAGGAAAGGATCAGGACGGTGATGAAGCCCACCAATGGCAGGGTCAGCGGCAAACGAGGGACAATGACCGACCGGCGGGCTACACCTGCGGCCAGCCAGGAGACGATGACCAGGCCAACGCAGACCTCGCTCACATCAACGTTGATGCCCGAAAATCGAACCTGGACGAGCGAGCCGAAGGGGACGGCCATGACCAGGGCGTAGACGCCGTACTCAGGCCTGATCAGGGTGAGCACAGCCAACGCCGCCCCGCCGACCGCCGCCAACGCCAGGTTCAGGGGGAGCAGGGCGATGGCGGCCCCCGCGGCGGCCAGGGCAGCGAGCCCAATCAGGTCGTATGCCATTGCGCCATAGGCGGGTTGAGTTGACAGTCTGGTCATGTTTTTCAGGCAATCAAAGGCGCAGGCAGAGCTTGCCCGCGCGGAAAGGATAACGCCTCATCTGATCTGCTTCCTGAACCATTCGATGGTGATGCGCAGCCCGGTCTCGATGTCCACCTCAGGCTCCCAGCCCAGCAGGGTCTTGGCCCGGCTGATGTCAGGCTTGCGCACCTTGGGGTCGTCTTTGGGCAGCGGTTCGTAGACGATGCCGGCTTTGTTTCCCGTCAGGCGGTTGATCATGTCGGCGAACTGCTTGATGGTGAACTCGGTCGGGTTGCCGATGTTCACCGGCTCGTTGAAGTCGGACATCAACAACCGATAGATGCCGCGGATCAGGTCGCTGACGTAGCAGAAACTGCGGGTTTGCGAGCCGTCGCCGTAGACGGTGAGCGGCTCGCCGCGCAACGCCTGTCCCACGAAATTGGGCACCACGCGGCCATCGTTCAGCCGCATGCGCGGGCCGTAGGTGTTGAAGATGCGCACGATGCGCGTATCTACGTCATGCGCCCGATGATAGGCCATCGTCATCGCTTCGGCGAACCGTTTGGCCTCGTCATAGACGCCGCGCGGGCCGATGGGGTTGACATTGCCCCAGTAGTCCTCCCGCTGTGGGTGGACGAGCGGGTCGCCGTAGACCTCTGATGTCGAAGCGAGCAGGAAGCGCGCTTTTTTCGCCAGCGCCAGGCCCAGCGCCTTGTGCGTGCCCAATGCCCCCACCTTGAGGGTCTGGATGGGCAGCTCCAGGTAATCAATCGGGCTGGCCGGCGAGGCAAAATGCAAGATCGCATCCAGCGGCCCATTGACATAAATGTAGTTGGTCACGTCGTGTTTGATGAACAGGAAGCCATCCCGGCCGGCCAGATGCTCGATGTTGGCGACGTTGCCTGTGATCAGATTGTCCATAGCAATGACTTCATGGCCCTCGCTCAACAGCAGGTCGCAGAGATGGGAACCCAAGAAGCCCGCCCCGCCTGTAATTAATACTCTCATAAGTGTTCCGGCAGCCCCTTTCGTCTGTGTGGGGGAAAAACTGTCGTTTCGTCCCGGTTCTGATATTGTCGTGCAGGACCTTGCGCCTGTTCTGGGTGCCTGCCAGGGGCAATACTTTCGGCCAATGGGAGTCAGGTCCTGACGTCAGAGTTATTATAGTCCACCTGCCGCATTACGTCAACGGGTTAGACGCCGCCATGTATTTTGAACACCTCGCCGGTGATGTAATCGGCGTCGGGTGACGCCAGGAAGGCGTACATCGCCGCCACTTCATCAGGCGAGGCGGCTCGCTTCAGGCCAATGGATGCGATGCGCGATTGCATGTAATTCTCGATGCCGGTCACTGCGCCGCCGTTACGGTTCACCTGCACCCACATGTCGGTATCCACGATACCCGGGCACACTGCGTTGACCTGAATGTTGTAAGGGGCCAGTTCTTTGGCCAGGCTCTGGGTCAGATTGACGACCGCTGCCTTAGAAGCGCAATAGGCCGCGTAGATGGGCTGCACGCGATAGGCCCCCATCGAGGCGGTGTTGATGATCTTGCCGGCGCGCTGCGCCATCATGATTGGCGCGGCGGCCCGCGAACAGAAGTATACCGATTTGAGATTGATCGCCAGCAGGCGGTCCCAGTCCTCTTCGGTATGGTCGAACAGCGACTTGACCACGACCACGCCAGCGTTGTTGACCAGGATATCCAGGCCAGAAAACGCCGCGAGGTGCTGTTGCACCATCGCCTCGACCGCATCTTGCTTCGACACATCGGCTACCGCAGCCAGGCCTCTGCGGCCCAGTCCGTTCACGGCGGTAGCCGTCGCGTCGGCGCTGGCGGCGTCAATATCGTTCACCGTGACATTGGCGCCCTCTTGGGCCAGCCGCAGGGCGATGGCCCGCCCAATCCCGCGTCCGGCGCCGGTTACAAGGGCTGATTTGCCTTTCAGTTTCACAGTGATGCGTCTCCTCTTCTTGTGCTTGAAGCCCCCGCACATGGAATGTGGATGGCTGGAGCCTTTGAAGCGTTGAAGCGCGCACTACAAACTTGGAAGCAGGCCCTGTAGTGCGCGCTTCAGGCCGGGAATTGTGCCACGCTGAGCAGCCTGTCTTAAACGAATTTTTTCTCCACCGCGCCAAGTGTTGAGAACTCAGCCCGATACACGGCCGGTGCTTCGATGGGCAGAATGGGGGTCAGCGTGCCGGTCATGATGAGGTCGCCGGCGCGGAGCGACCGTCCACGGTCGGCCAGCTTGCCGGCCAGCCAGGCCACGGCGTTGGCCGGGTGGCCCATTGCCGCACGCCCGAAGCCCCTGGCCAGCTCGACCCCGTCGCGGGTCAGCACGACCTCTTCGTTCAGCAGGTCTACCTGGTCAACCGGCGTCCAGCCTTTGCCGCCCAAGATGATTCTGGCAGAGAAGCCGTTGTCAGCGAAGAAGTCGGGATAGGGACACTTCCAGTCTTTGATGCGGGCGTCGCAGATCTCGAAGGAAGCCCTGACGGCTTCTGTGGCGGCCAGCACATCATCGGCCGTCAGTCCTTTGCTGGAAAGCGGTGCTTTCAGCTTGAAACAAATCTCACACTCGACTTTGGGGGCGATGAGCTCGCTCATCTGGAACTCTCCGCCCGACTCCAGGACCATGGTGTCCAGAATGTAGCCGTAGGTCGAATCGGGCAATCCCATTTTGTCGCGGACCGGGATGTTGGTGAACCCCACTTTGTATCCGCGCAACTGCTCGCCGGCGTCCAGGCGGGCCTGAATGTTCTCCTCGCAGATCGTGTGCGCCTGATCTAAGGTCAGGCCTCCTTCAACCAGGTCCGAAACGGGGCCGACGGGAACCCGGTCCTTTTCGGCTTTGACCAGAATCGCTCTAATGTTTTCAAAAGCCATGATAGTGTCCTCCTATTCACTATTTCGTCCAAAAGAAGGGGCACAATTCACCCCTGACAGGTGAGGCTAATCTTATCGGAAAGTCTGCGCCTTGTCAAGTTGGCGTCTGATGTGCGCGAGATGACTTCTGTGTCCTCCTGCGGTATAATCATGACGCCACGCCCTGGCACAGGCCTGAAACTACTCGGAAAGCTCAAGACCAAACCGAAAGGATTGACCAAACATGCTAACCCATCGCGAACGTGTACTCACTGCCCTTGACCATCAGGCGCCGGACCGTGTGCCGGTAGACATCGGCGGCACGGGCGCCAGCCAGGTTAACATCGAAGCCTACCGCGCGCTTAAACGCTACCTTGGACTGGGGGACAGCGGAACGTTGGAGTTCTTCTCCAGGCGTTCGCAATTGGCCCTGGCTGAGGAAGAAGTGCTGCAAAAGCTGGATGTGGATTGTCGGGTGCTGCGGCCTTCGGGGCCGGACCACAGCATCGAGCGTGAGCTGCCCGATGGTTCGTATGTGGATGCGTGGGGCGTCATCTGGACGAAACCCGAACGCGGTCACTACTACGTCAAACAGCCCATCTTCACGGGTGAACTGACGGCGGCGGCATTGGCCCGTTACGATTGGCCCGACCCGCACGACCCCGGTTACACTCGCGGGCTGGGCGAGGCGGCGCGTGCGCTGCATGAAGGGACGGACTACGCCGTCGTGCTCAGCCTGCCGGTTGGCTTTGGACATCAGAGCCAGTTCCTGCGGGGTTACGAGAATTGGTTGATGGACCTGGTTGACAACCTGAGCGGCGCGGAATCGCTGGCGGACGCGGTGCTCGACGTGTACATCCCCCTGGTGTGCAACATGGTGCGCGCCTGCGCCCAACACATTGACGTGGTGTTCTACGCCGACGATGTCGCCTTCCAGAATGGCCCGATCATGCGCCCGGAGACGTTCCGTCGGTTGTTCAAACCGCGGCTCAAGCGCGTCTTCGACGCGATACGGGCGGAGACCCGCGCCAAAATCCTGTTCCATTCCTGCGGTTCGGTTGTCTCGCTGATACCTGATTTGCTCGATACGGGCATTGATTGCCTGAACCCGGTGCAGGTCTCAGCGGCAGGGATGGACACCGCCGCCCTGAAGCGGGAATACGGCCATGTCTTGAGCTTCTGGGGCGCCATAGACACCCACCGGGTGCTGCCTTTTGGCTCGCCGGAGGACGTGCGCCGTGAGGTGCAGCGTCGGATCGGCGACCTGGCCGACGGCGGTGGCTATGTGGTCGCTTCGGTGCACAACATCCAGGCCGAGGTCCCGCCGGAGAACATTGTCGCCATGGTCGAGGCCGCGCGCGGGATGTAGCCTCACATCATGCCGAAAGTCAGGATGAACAGCAGGGTGCTCACGATGCAGGCGACGAGCATGGCCGGCAGGCCGGTGCGCATCCAGATGGCCGTGGTGATGGGCGTGCGGGTCTTCTCGCTGATCGACACGATCAGCACATTGGCGGTTGAGCCGATAGGCGTGCCGTTGCCGCCGAACCCGGCGCCCAGCGCTAACGCCCACCA
>DAOTYC010000214.1:0-9474 GCA_034435095.1 Anaerolineae bacterium
TCCATGCGCTGGCCATGTTGCACGACTCATGAAACGCGGCGCCATTTGTCGCGCCATCGCCGAAGAATGGTACAGCCACCTGGTCGGTGTGGCGGATTCTGGCGGCGCCATAGGCGGCACCTACGGCCATGGGGATACCTCCGCCAACGATTCCATTCGCGCCTAACATGCCTATGCTCATATCGGTAATGTGCATCGAACCCCCCTTGCCCTTGCAGTAGCCGGTGGCCTTGCCGTATAGCTCGGCCATCATGCGCTTGATGTCGCCGCCTTTGGCGATGGTGTGGCCGTGGCCGCGGTGGGTGCTGGTGATGTAGTCGTCCTGGCGCAGGGCCGAGCACACGCCGACGGCGATGGCTTCTTCGCCGACGTACAGGTGGACGAAGCCAGGCAGCTTGCCTCTGGCGAACAGTTCGGCTACCCGTTCCTCAAAGCGGCGGATCAGCACCATTCTCTCGTACAGGCCCATTGCCTGTTCAGCCGACAGGTCGCCGATTGCCGGTTTGTCTCTGGTTGCTTGGTGTGTCATGAATAATCCCCTTTCTGTAACTCATGTGCTGAGATTGGTTCGCCGTCCTTCGGACGCCTCACAGCAACAGGTATCGGTGACTTTGTTTCCTCTCCGGCTATGATGCACATGCACGGATGTCATGAACCGCCCGGCGCCGGGCTGGCGCGGCGGCATGGGCCACAGCTCTCCCGCATGATGAGCTGCGGTTGCAGCACCGTCCGCACAGCAGGACGCGATGAGTTGGTCTCCTCACGCAACTTCTGTACCAGCCTCTCCATGCCGACAAAACCCAGACTATAGGCCGGCTGAGCCACCACCGAAATTCTGGGAGTAGTCAGCGAGGCCCACGGCACGTCATCGAACAGGATAAACGAAAGGTCATCGGGAATGCGCAGCCCGCGTTCGCGGATGGCGAACAGCGCGGCCTCTCCTAGCACGTTGTTGGCAGCGAAGATGGCCGTAGGTGGGGCGTCGAGGCTGAGCAGGCGCTGCGCGCTCTGAAAGCCGCTTTCACGCTTGAAACTGCCTATCTGCACCAGGCTGTCGTCAATGGCAACGTTTGCACGACGCAGGGCCTGATAATAGCCTTGCAGTCGTCCGTTGCCAGTAGTTGTCGAGGTCGGTCCGGTGATGATGCCAATGCGGCGGTGGCCTAGATTGATCAGCAGCTCGGTGGCCTCGCGCGCGCCCCGTTCGTTGTCCACCAGCACCACATCGGCCTCGGCCGCCAGGCCGGGTATCTCGCGGTCAATCAACACGAGCTTCAGCCCCAAGTTCAGCGCGTCTCGCCACAGGTCCAGGTTATCGCCGGTCGGCACGGCCACAATACCGTCCACACGGTTCTCCATGAGCACTTCCAGGTATTCGTGTTCCATGAGCGGGTCTTCGTCGGTGGCGCATAACATCACATGGTAATCCATGCGCTTGGCGCAATCGAGCAGGCCATCGGCCAGATAGGAATAAAATGGGTTGACGATGTCGGCGATGATGAGTCCTACAATGTGCGTCCGTTTCAGTTTGAGGTTGCGGGCTGAGGCGTGCGGCTTATAGTTGAGTTCGATAGCCGCCTGGCGCACGCGTTCGCGCGTTTCTGGGCTGGCGTAGCCGCCGCCGCTCAGCGCCCTCGACGCCGTTGACCACGAGACTCCGGCTCTCCTGGCTACCTCTTTGATGGTGACAGACTTTTTTCTTTCTTTCATCATAAAGCAATTGCTCGCGTCTTACTGCGAGGCGCCAGCATCGCTACACCAAGCAGCAAATCTGACGAACATGAATGTGAATGATAATCAGGTTTTAAGGGAGTATGCTCCTGGAAACGTATCCAGGATTATTATAGCATAACTCTTGGGATGTGTCAAGGGCAACGCACAAAATTTCGCCCGAAGCCTCTGGCCCGGCGCGTCGGGCACGGTTACGGATGAAAATTCGTGCACGTCACCCTGAGCCGAAGTCCTGAGCGTAGCGAAGGAGCAGGCAACGTGAAATGAGATGCTTCGCCACCTATTCACTTCGTTCAGGACTTCAGCTCAGCATGAGATGGGGCAACCTTTCACAAACCTTGCGGTTCATGACCCGCAGCGCCGTTCACCTTCTCCCAAAGGCTGATGCCAGCCGCTCGGTGCTGAGGTGGAGGAAGATGGGCCGGCCGTGTGGACAGGAGTGCGGCAAGGCGGTCCGTTCAAGCTGGCGGATGAGGTCGCGCATCTCGTCATGTGACAGGGTCTGACCGGCGCGCACTGCGCTGTGGCACACCACCGTCAGCAGCGCGTTCTCGAACAGTCGTTCCCCATCGCCACCTGCGGACAGGACCTCGGCCAGTTCGGCCAGTGTCTCGGCGACTTCATTTTGACCCAACATGGCTGGGATGGAGCGCACCAAAATGGTCGCCTCACCGAACGGCTCGACCTCGAAGCCGAGGGCGGCCACCGTTTCGGCGTTTTCCAGCAGCGCCACCGCCTGCACCGGCGCAAGCTCGACGCTCAGCGGCGTGAGCAATCCTTGTTGCGCGACAGATTGTCGCTGCTTTTCGGCCCAGAACCGCTCGTAAAGGACCCGCTCATGGGCGGTGTGCTGGTCAATCAGATACAACCCGCCTGGCCCCTCGGCGATGATGAAGGTCTGGCTGAGCTGGCCCAGCACGCGCAGGGGCGGCAGGCTGCGCTGCGCGTCGGGCGGCGGGGGCGGCACTTCGCCCCGGCCGGCATCCTCATCGGCAGCCGCATCCGCCGTGCGCTGCAATTCCAGCGCGTGGCGTGCCCAGCCGGGCTGTGCTCGTTCGTCCCAGGCGAAGCGTGCCTGGTTGGGTAGCTGCGGCGTGGGCGACTGGCCGACCAGCGACAGCGCGTCCAGCGGACGCACCGGCCCGGCCTCGCTGAGCGCGCCGCGCACGGCCTTTTGCACCGCGGCGAAGACATCGCCCGCGCGGCGGAAGCGGATTTCGGCTTTGGTGGGATGTACATTGACATCTACCTCGCCGGGGTCGAGCTCAACCAGCAGCACGGTGAAAGGGAAGCGGCCCGACGGCAACAGCCCGTGATAGGCGTCCAGAATGGCGCGGCTCAGCAGGCGGTCCTGCACATACCGCCGGTTGACGAACACGTTCAACTGGTTGCGGTCGGAACGGGTCAGGTTCGGCAGGGAGGTATAGCCCCACGCGGTCAGGCCGCCTTCCTGGCGCCGAAAGGCGATGAGCTGGCGCACGGTCTCCAGGTCATAGAGCTTGAGCAGGATGTCCATCACTTCTCCGCTGCCGGTTGACTGAAAGACCAGTCGCCCGTCGCGCTCCAGGCTGAGGCGGAGCGTGGGCCAGGCCAGGGCGTAGCGCGAGACCAACGTCTGGATGTGGGCCGCCTCGGTCGCTGGCTGGCGCAGAAATTTGCGCCGGGCCGGCACGTTGTAGAACAGGTTCTCGACCGTGATGGATGTCCCCACGGGCGCGCCGTGCGCGCTCCTGTGCGTCACCTGGCCGGCCTGCAGGCGCAGCCGCGTGCCGACCGTCTCGGTTGCCGCGCGGGTGATCAGCGTGATCTGGGATACAGCGGCGATGCTGGCCAGGGCCTCGCCGCGGAAGCCAAGCGTGGCGATGCGTTCCAGGTCGTCCGGCGTGCGCAGCTTACTGGTGGCGTGACGCAGAAAGGCCGTCTCCGTCTCGGCGGCGGGGATGCCGCAGCCATCGTCCGTCAGGCGGATGAGTCGGACGCCGCCTTCGCGGATTTCCACGCGGATGGACTGCGCGCCGGCGTCAATGGCGTTTTCGAGCAGCTCTTTGACCACAGAAGCCGGTCGTTCGATGACTTCACCGGCGGCGATTTTGGCCGCTACTTCGGCGGGCAGTACCTGGATGGGCATGTTCGTCTCAGCCGACCTGCCGGCAGGCCTCCAACACGTTCGGCAACTGTTCGATTTTGGCTAACAAGCGGCTCAACTGCTCAATACCGGTAATCTCCAGCGTCGCCGTGAACGTCGCCAGGTTGTCTTGCTTGTGGGTGGTAACGTTGGCAGCCGACATGCTCACATCCTCATCGGCGACCACGGCGGCGATGTCGCGCAGCAGCCCGCCGCGGTCCCAGGCGCGCACTTTGACCTTGACCGGATACGTTTCTTTGTGATGCCTACGCTCCCAAGAGACCGCGATCAACCGCTCGCAGTCGGTGCGCGCCAGGATGTTGGGGCAATCCCGGCGGTGGATGGTCACGCCGCGACCGCGCGTGATGTAACCCACGATGTCGTCACCGGGCACCGGATTGCAGCAGCGGGCCAGTTGGGTGAGCAGGTTGCCCACGCCTTTGACCTGTATCTCCGAAGTCGCGCCGGTGGCCGTGCTCGGCTCTTTAAGCCTGGCTTCCTCAGCCGCGGCAATTTCGGCAGCCCGCTCCTCTTCCAGCAGCTTGGTGCCGATGTGATGGGTGCTGACATCGCCGTAGCCAATGGCTGCCAGCAGGTCGTCCAGCTTTTCGTAATTGAACCGCTTGGCGATGGCATCCAGGGTTATATTGGTCAGGCTGAGACGTTTAAGCTCGCGTTCGAGCAGGATGCGGCCTTGGGCGATGCTCTCCTCGCGGTCGGTGCGCCGGAACCACTGTCGAATCTTCTGCTTGGCGCGAGCGGTTTTGACGAAGCCCAAGTCATCGTTCAGCCAGTCGCGGCTGGGGCCGCCGCGCTTGGCGGTGAGGATTTCCACCTGCTCGCCGGTCTTGAGCTGGTAGTTTAGCGGGCGAAGTTTGCCGTCCACCTTCGCTCCGCGGCACCGGTGGCCGATTTCAGTGTGCACATGATAGGCGAAATCAATGGGCGTCGAGCCGGCCGGCAGGTCGAAGACGGCCCCTTTGGGCGAGAAGACGTACACCCGATCCTCAAAGACGTCCGATTTCAACGACTTCACGAACTCATGCGCGTCGGTGACCTCCTGGCGCCACTCCATGAGCTGACGCAGCCAGGCAATCTTCTTTTCAAAGTCAACATCGCGCTTGGTCTGTTCCTTGTACCGCCAGTGGGCGGCGATGCCATATTCGGCCACCTGGTGCATCTCCCAGGTGCGGATCTGCACTTCAAGCGGCTTGCCGCTCGGCGAGAGCACCGCGGTATGCAGCGAACGGTACATGTTGTCCTTCGGCGTGGCGATGAAATCATCGAACTCGCCGCGGATGGGCGGCCACAGCGTGTGCACGATGCCCAGCACGGCGTAACACTCGGCCACGGTGTTGACGATAACGCGGATGGCCTGCACATCGTAGATTTGCCCGAAATCTACGCCTTTGCGCTGCATCTTGCGGTAGATACTATAAATGTGTTTCGCCCGGCCGGAAATCTCGGCCTCGATGTTATGTTCTTTGAGCTTGCCGCGCAGTATTTCGATGACTTCACGGATATTCCGCTCGCGGTCCACCCGCCGCTGGTTGACCTTCTGGGCAATCTCCCGATACTTGTCCGGGTTGAGATAACGAAAGCTCAGGTCCTCCAGCTCCCATTTGATCTCCCAGATACCCAGCCGGTTGGCCAGTGGCGCAAAAATTTCCAGCGTTTCCTGAGCAATGCGCCGTCGCCGGTCTTCCGGCAGGGCAGACAGGGTGCGCATGTTGTGCAATCGGTCGGTCAGTTTGATGAGCACCACACGCACATCGTCAACCATAGCCAGGAACATCTTGCGCAGGCTTTCGGCGTCTTCATCTTCGCGCCGTCGCTCCAGTTCCGACCAGCGGTCGATCTGGCCCAGTTTGGTGACGCCATCCACCAGCTTGGCGACGCCCTCACCAAACACGTCGTGGACGACCTGGAGCGAGGTCTCCGTGTCTTCCACGATGTCGTGCAGCAGCGCAGCAGCCAATGTCTCGCTGTCGAGTCGGAGCTCGGCCAGCATGTGTGCCACGGCCAGGCAGTGCTGCATGTAAGGCTCGCCGGAGACCCGCACCTGACCATCATGGGCTGCGCTCGCCACTTCGTAGGCGCGTCGAACCACCTGCAACTCAGATTCCGGCAGGTAAGCGCGCGCCTCTTCGAGCACGTTTTCGATGCTGGTAGGGCCTTTGTGTCCAACCATAGCCATTGCCCTCTGCTACAGCAGTTAGCTAACCTTTACAATTCCCTCAGTATCAATCGGTCAAGGGCGATGTTCTTCGCCTCATCATACACTTCTTTGATCGGCCGGCCGGTCTCCTCCGCAATTCTGCGGCAATCCACATATTCGGGCGCGACATTGTAGATGTCTTCGCCCAGCGAGCCGACCTTGACCCTTACCTTCCCGCCGGGCAGGTTGATGGTAAGTTCCTGGCGGGAAAGCTTACGTCTCTGCACCTCGTGTGTTCTAATCCCCAGCGTGGACGTCTCGCGGAAAAGGACTTCCAACACATCGTCCACTGCTTCCGCCGGAACCAGAGCAGTGATCTTGGTCGCCGGACGGTTGCGCTTCATTTGAATCGGGGTCAGATACACATCAACCGCCCCACGCTCCGACAGCCGGGCCATCACGTAATCGAAAAACTCCGGATTCATGTCGTCAATGTTGGTCTCTACCACGCTGACCGTGTCCCATTCGTAGGCCGGCGAACCAGCCCTCTCGTCGCCCAGCGACCAGCCAACCATCACGCGCAACAAGTTCGGCTGAGGCAGGTCCCGGTGGCCCGCGCCGTGTCCGATGCGTTCGACGACCATGGACGGTGGCGGGCCAAAGCGATCGGCCAGGGTCGTGATGATGGCCGCACCGGTCGGCGTGGTCAGTTCAGCTTCTACATTGGTCTCGCGTATCGGCGCGCCCCGCAGCAAGAACGCGGTGGCCGGCGCAGGCACAGGCAGCCGGCCATGCGCCGCTTCAATCCAGCCATGGCCAGTGGGGATAGGCGAGGCAACAATGTAATCAATCCCCAGCAGGTTGACACCGATCACCGCTCCCACGATGTCTACAATGGCGTCCAGCGCGCCGACTTCGTGGAAATGCACCTGCTCGATGGGGACGGCGTGCACTTCGGCCTCAGCCTGCGCCAGATGATGAAAGACCGCCTTGCTGTTCTCTTTGATCCAGTCCGACAGGTCGCTCTGCTCGATGATGGCCTCGATATCCGACAGGTGGCGATGGGCGTCCGACTCGGCAACTGTCACATCAACCAACGTGCCGGCGATGCCGTTCTTTGTAACTCGCGTCGCCGTCAGCTCATATCCGCTTAAATGCAGTTTGTCGAGCTCCGTGCGCAAGGCCTCGAAATCCAATCCAGCGTCAAGCAACGCGCCCAGTGCCATGTTGCCGCTGATCCCCGAAAAACAATCGAAATATGCTATTCTCATGGCTGCGATGACTCTACCTCTCCTTCAATCTTCCGAGTAAGCCCCCACTAAAGCGAAGGGAATCTCAACGTCTGCCAGCGCGAGATGCTTCGCCTGCGGCAGATGCTTCGCCTGCGGCTCAGCATGACGGGAGGGGGCGGCGCCTGCCCAGGGCGAACGGTTGGCGTCTATCGGCTCTGGCGTTTGATCAGGTGGGCCAGATAGCCCGCGCCAAAACCATTGTCAATGTTAACCACGGCCACGCCTGCCGCGCACGAGTTCAGCATGGTGAGCAGCGCTGCCAGGCCGCCGAAGCTGGCCCCATAGCCAACACTGGTCGGCACAGCAATCGTTGGGCAGGCGACCAACCCGCCCACGACGCTTGCCAGCGCACCTTCCATGCCCGCCACCACGACTACGACCCGCGCTCCACTGAGCAGCGGCAGGTGGCCCAACAGCCGGTGAATGCCGGCGACACCCACATCGTACAGCCGCTCCGCGCGCGAACCCAACAGTTCAATGGTGACCGCCGCCTCCTCGGCGACCGGCATGTCGGCCGTGCCCGCGCTGACCACCAGCACATAACCTGCATCCGGCTCCGGTCGAGGCGGCTCCTGCCCTACGGTGATGATGCGGGCGACGCGGTGATAGCGCGCCTCAGGGATAACTGCCTGCACGGCACGATAGGTCGCTTCGTCGGCGCGGGAAGCCATCACCAACGTGTTCCTCTGTGCCAGCCGCTGCATCAGTTCCGTCACCTGTTCCGGCGTCTTGCCCTGGGCAAACACCACTTCAGGAAACCCTTGCCGCAGCGCGCGGTGGTGATCCAAATGGGCGAAGCCCAGGTCTTCGAACGGCAACGTCTCCAGGCACGTCAACGCTTCGTCCACTCCGGTTTCGCCGCTCTGTACCGACCGCAACAATTCTCGCAATCTATGAGCGTCCATGTTTGGTCACAATACCTCATTCATACTGCCGGAACGGAATCCAGCCAGGTCCAAAGTCACATAGGTGAAGCCCAAGTCTTTGAGCGCGGCAACGACCTCGTCCCGATGCTGCAAGAGCAATGCGAACTGGTCTGGCTCGATTTCGATACGGGCCAGATGGCCGTGGTGTCGGACGCGCACCTGGCCGGCGACAAAGTGATGGAGCATGGCCTCGGCCTGCTCGACCTGCCTCAGGCCCTCGGCCGTGATGCGCTCCCCGTAAGGAAACCGCGAGGCCAAACAGGCCTGCGATGGACGGGACCAGGTCGGTAATCCCAGCGCTTTAGACAGGGCGCGGACGTCCGCCTTGCTGAAACCGGCCTCCTGGAGCGGGCTGCGCACGCCACGCTCTCTGGCGGCTCTATGGCCGGGACGGTAGTCGCCCAAATCGTCGCCGTTGCTGCCGTCCAGCAGATGCTCGAACCCATGCGAGCGCGCGACCTGCGCCAGCTCGCCGAAGCGGGCGAACTTGCACACATAGCAGCGGTCGGCCGGATTGGCGACAAACTCCTCGTCCAGCAGTTCGTTGCTCTCCACCAGCAGGTGGCGCGCGCCCAACGCGGCAGCCAATTCCTCGGCCTCCGCTCGTTCGCGTGCCGGATGGATTGGCGAGACGACGGTCACGGCCAGCACGTTGTCCGCGCCCAGGCAGTCACCTGCCGCTTTGAGCAACAGCGAACTGTCAACGCCGCCAGAGAAGGCCACCGCCGCACGGCCCATCTCGCGCAAGATGCTTTCCAATTTCTCGCGCTTTGCCTGCAACTCCACCGGCAAAGCCAAAGGTCGTGATGTCAAAATCGTCGCACCTCATGATACTGTGAACGCGGGACCTGGTTCAGATCCCGCGTCGGATAATAAATGTCACTGGAATCAATTCACGTGCTGCAACTTATATTATAGCTTGAATAAAGCGGTTTAGCAAGTAGAGCATTAGGGGCCTGGTTAGACAAACCGGTCGAAAGCGATTATAATGCTTTGGCGTGTTTTCCCAAGATCAGGAGGTTGCATGAACTGTAAGAATTGCGGGGAAGAGCTACACGATCCTGCTCTGTTGATCTGCCCCCATTGCGGCCAAGACCCTTCCCGAACGCCGGCTGAGCAGTTCGAGGATGCACCTGTCCTCACACCCCGCCCGCTGCCGCAAGTGGCTCCGCCAGTGCGTTATCCAGTCCAGCCTGTGCCACCCGCACAGGCCAGGCCAGTCGGTGTAGGTCTGTCGAGTTG
>DAOTYC010000215.1:0-14293 GCA_034435095.1 Anaerolineae bacterium
CCATACCATCGTTATCAGCGGGGGCTGCTGCGCAAGGACCATCGGCCTGGCTTCCAGACGCCGTCGGGCAAGGTCGAGCTGTTCGCCAGCCTGCGCGAGGATTGGAGACTGGAGCCGCTCCCTGAGTACCTTGAGCCGCCCTTCACGCCGGTTTCGCAGCCGAAGTTGCTGAAAGAATATCCCCTGCTCCTGTCTACTGGACGGCGGTCGGCGGTGTTTTTCCACGCCGAGCACCGCAACATCCCCTGGCTACGTGCCCTCGACCCCGACCCGGTCGTCGAGATACACCCCGACACGGCGCGGTCGCTCGGCTTCGGCGACGGCGAATGGGTATGGGTCGAGAACTGGATGGGCCGCTGTCGCTTCAAAGCAAAGGTGACCCGCATTGTGCCGCGCTGGTTGGTTATGGCGACACATGGCTGGTGGTTTCCCGAGGAACCCGCGCCGGCGCCGTCGCTCTTCGGCGCGTGGCAATCGAACATCAACCTGTTGCTGCCGATGGGCCAGCAGGGACCGGACGGCCTCGGCGCGCCCATCAAGCACACGCTGTGCAAAGTGTACAAAGTGTCCGATCAGCCTGACTGTAATGAAGCGCCCGTCTACCGTCACGCTGAGCGCAGCGAAGCATTTACGGGAGGTGACAGCAGCCATGAATAAGCGCAAGCCCGAATTTGGCCTGCTGATTGACTACGAATACTGCACCGGCTGCCACGCCTGCGAGGTTGCCTGCCAGCAAGAATACGGCTGGGAAGCCGGCCTGTCGGGCATGAAAGTCATCGAAGTAGTGGAGCAATTGCCCAACGACAAAGCCTATCTGGCCTACATCCCGTTCCCCACCGAGTTATGCGTCCTTTGCGCTGGCCGCACCAGGCGCGGCCTCCAGCCTGCCTGCGTCCAGCACTGCATGGCTGCCTGCATGACTTATGGCCGCCTTGCAGAGCTGGCGGCGCAGATGGGCGCGAAACCGCGGCAGGTGCTCTGGGCGCCGCGCCATTAGCCACATACATAATGTCACGCCACTACAATCGCAGCAGCCTGGCGAGCCAGGGCTGTGCCAGGTCAATGGCCTTCTGCGGACACATCTCGTGGCAGCAGTAGCAGCGGATACAGCGGCCATAATTCACCTGAGCGAGCTGGTCGTGGATGGCGATGGCCTCGCGCGGGCAGGCGCGCACGCAGGCACCGCAGGCGGTGCAGCGCCCCCGCTGCGGGACAGGCTTGACGGCCAGCCAGTTGACCAGGTGCGGGGCGAGGTAGCGGTCGAGCAGGGGCACGCCAGTGCCACCGGGGTGGCGGTTGGGGCGGGCCGGCCTGAAATCGGCCAGCTTCACTTCGTCCAGCGGCACGCCGAGAGTGGGGATGTCCTCCGTTCGTCCGCTCCACCAGCCACGGGCGATGGATTGTTTCAGCAGCGGGACTTGCTCAGCGGGGAGGCCGGCGATTTGCACCGCGACCACATCCAGGGCGACGGCATCTCGCGAGGCCAGCACCACACCGACCTGCCTGGGCCGCCCGCCGGATGGGCCATCGCCTTCCATACCCATGATGCCGTCCATCAGGGTCAGGGCGGGCGCGCTCCATTCCAGGATGTCCAGCAGGACCTCGACGAAATTGGATAGCGTGCGTGGGGTCACATGCAACAGGGCTTTTTGTGCGCCTGGCACGACGCCGAACATGTTCTTGGTGGCGCCGGTGAAGGTGGTCAGGACATGGTTCTTGAATTTGGGCAGGCTGATGATGACATCAGCCTCCAGCGCCGGCCGGATGACCTCTATACGCTTGAGCAGCTTGCCCTGAGGGAAAGAAACCGTCTCAGAGCGAGTGTCCAGCATCAGTTCTGCGCCGGTCCGCGCCGCGACATCGGCCATACCAGAGATGCGGTAGACGGAGCGCAGCCCGTTTTCAGTGTAACGCACGCTGGCGCCGGGGCTGTCGCCGATGATGGGGTGGCCGCCAGCCGACTGCACGGCTTTGACCATCGCCTCGACCACCGCCGGATGGGTGGTAATGGCCGCCTCAGGCGCGGAAGCGCTCAGCAAGTTTACCTTGAGCAGCACCTTCTGGCCTGGCCGAACGAACTGCGCCATACCGCCAAGCAGGTCCACAGCATCGTGAACAGCCTGGTCAACCAGGTCTTGCTGATAGGTTGGGCAACGCGCAATGGCGACAGGCTGGGACATACGCTACCACTCCGTCGGTCAATCTTAACCGCGAGTGCACGCCAACAACTCTTTCCCTTTACGCTTATTGGCGTGCATTCGCGGCTCAATTCAAAATGAGACGTTTGTGATTATAACTCAGGCGGGCTGAGGGGCAAAATGGGCGGGCGGGAGGATGCATCCGAAATTTAAGGAAGCAGATGCATACAGCGTTTTCCATAGCCATCGAATCGGGCTGGCCGTCATTCTGAGCTCCTCCACGGCGCGCGGGCGCGCCGCTCATGGGGGAAGAAACGCCGCCCCCTCCCGTCATGCTGAGCGAAGCGAAGCATCTGCCGAAGGCAAAGCATGACGCAGGACGTAAGGGCACGTTGCAACCTGCCCTTACTCGCTAAAATCCTGGACGCAGTCAGCCGTTCTCGAGTTTGGCGGGATGCTGGTAACTTGGTATACTGGGGCGCGGATGTGAATGGGCAGGGGTACCGACTTGAGCAGAGAATATGAGGAGAGGATATCGCGCCCTTATGAGACGTGGGCGATGGCGGCAGTGACTTTGGCCGCGTTCATCCTGCGTGTGCAGCGGCTTGATGTCGCGCCGCCAGCCTTCGGCTATGACGAGGCGGCACGGGCTGTGGCTGCCTTAGACCTGTTGCATGGGCAACACGCGCTGATGTCCCCGCATCTGCCTGGCGTGACGGCCCTGTTTCCCTACCTGACCGCGGGGGCATTCGAGTCATTTGGCGTGCGGGCCGTGTCGCAACGACTGCTGGCGGCGTTCCTCAGCACGCTGGCCGTCCCGCTCACCTACGCGCTGACGAGGATGTGGTTTCAATGCCTGGGGCGGCGCGCGGCTGCGGTCGGCGCACTGGCCGCACTCGGCCTGGCGACCGCGTATTGGCAAGTACATGCCGGTCGCGTCGGGCTGGAAAAGAGCCTGATCCCGGCCGTGCTGTTGCTCTGCCTCATCGCACTGTGGCGGGGGTTGGAGCAAGGGCTGGCCCGCTATTTTGCGATGTCCGGCGCGCTGATTGGCCTCGGCCTATGGCTAGACCCGATGTTTTGTTTCGCGCTGCTTCTGGCGGCCCTGTTGATGGTCCTGTTTCCGCCAACCCGACCCGCGCGCCCCGGCCTCTTACGCATTCTGGCCTTTGTACTCGGTTTGCTGGTCGTGTCCGGGCCATTGCTGGCCCATTTTACCGGCCATCGCGAGGAATTTCTGCGCTGGGGCACAGAAGCGTTCTTCCTGCGGCCGACCGTGCATGGCGGCGACCCGCTGGGGACTCTGCTCAGAAGCGCGGCTGGCACTGTGCTGGCTTTCGGCCTGACCGGCGACCCTTCGCCAGCCGCAAACTGGCCGGGCCGACCGTTGTTGGACCCGGCGATGGCTCTGTTGTTTTGGGCCGGACTGCTGTTGAGTCTGCGGCGATGGAGGCAACGCCCGTTCGCCTGCTGTGTGCTGTGGTGGGCAGCGATGATGATGCCGGCGGTGTTGATGCCGGACCGCGTGCCACACTTCGGGCGGCTGATGGGCGTCGGGCCGGTGGCCTATGTGTTTCCCGCACTGACCATTGACATGCTGGCACAGGCCGCGCACCGGACGGCGATCAGAGCAGGGCGCTGGCAGAGGTTCGCGCCGCTGGCGATAGGCGTGGCGTTGCTCTGTGTTTTTGAGTGGACAGCCATCTCGACACACCACGACTATTTCAACGACTGGGCGAGGTCGGCAGGTGCATATCAGGCCTTCAATGGCCCAGACCGCGAGCTGGCCGAACAAGTCAACCGGGATGGCCCGGATGTGGTCTATCTGCTGCCCTACGATGTGCTGTGGACGCCGGAGCCTCATGCCGTGCTGCGCTTTTTTCACAACGCCGCCGCAGATTTCGTGACCATCCACCTGAACGAGCTCGATGTGCCGCGACAGCTCAACCTGGCGACGGCCGGCAAACGGATTGCCAAATGGGTGCGGATGGCACAGGGCAAAGCCGAGTTCCTCGAGGCAAACGCCGACCCCAAAGGGTTATTGGGTTTCTATCTCGAGCAGCATGGTGAACTCATCGAGAAGTCCGGGTACGCGGGTGGCGAAGTGTGGGCCTATCGCCTGCCCGATGCGTTGCCAGATTTCGGGCGGCCTCTGCAATTCTTGGGCCACGGCGTAGCCTTTGAGCGGCAGCTCTGGCTGGTGAGCAGTGCAATGGGCAACGCTTCGCAGCCCGCTTTCAACGAAGGCAATACAATCCGGGCAGGCGACACTGTGTGGCTGGTCGTGCAGTGGGAGCCGCTCAATCCCAGCGTAGACGATTATCTGGCGCGCCTGCGGCTGGTTAATGGAGCGGGGTGCATCGTCGCTGAAGCCGAACATCGGCTGTTGGACGACGTTCACCGTCCGTCAAGCCATTGGGTGAAGCGCGACATTCCGGTGCTGGATTTCTGCCTGTTTCCCACGCCACCCGACCTGTCACCGGGCGAATACGCTTTAGAAATTGGCGTGTATGCGCCCCTGCGTGGGGATTGCCTGTCCATCCACGGCATGGCTGGGCAGCAATTCTTCTCTATGCGAACGGTGCAGGTGGATGGCAACCAGACTTTAACAGAGGCTTCGATGCTTGTTTTTGACACCTGGCAGACTCCGTGATAAACTTTCGATACAAAGATTTGGGGCTCTGACTCTCATCCCCGCCTCCCGATGCCCGGCCAGGCCTTCGGGCGCAATCCAGAAACCTGCCTTGATCGTGACGAGGGGCGGCATCTTGATCGGAAAAAGGATCAAAATGAAAGACCCACTGAGGCAAACGACGATTCTAAGAGAAATGGCCCATGCCATGCTGTCATCTGTCCCCCTTGACGAGGCCCTGAAGTTGTTTGCAAGCCAGGCGGCCGATTACCTGGACGTCAGAACCGTCTTGATATTCTGGCCTCAGCCTAATGGGGAATTTGCCCTTCGGGCAGCGGCTGAGGGGACGGCGCCCGCTATCGTGATTTCTCCGGCAGTGGAGTGGGTCAAAATGGCTGGTCTTGACGAACGCGCCGTGTTGGTACACGAGGCCTGCTCAGACGCATCCGGGCGACCAGGATTCCCCGAGCTGGCGACATGGGCGCCGTTCAGCCTGATGTGCGTTCCCCTCAAGAGGCCTCAATGTCCTGCTGCGCTCATGGTAGCCATCAACCGGCTCGATGAGGCAGTTTTTGATGAAGAGGACCTGGCCAGTTTCTCCATGCTGGCGGATTGGATGAGCGTGGGTTTGGCGAAGCTCCAGGCGGAATCCGACGCCGAACTGCTCAAACAGGAGAAGACCGATTTCGTCTCGCTGGTGTCGCATGAGATGAGAGTGCCCATGACTTCTGTTAAGGGATACGCCAAGCTCTTGGCCCTGGGCACCGCCGGAAATGTCTTGGACTCGCAGAAACAGTTTTTGGACGCAATTACCCGAAACGTCAATCGGATGGACCGCCTGGTGTCGGTGCTTTTGGATTTGTCGCGCCTGGAAGCCGGACGTGTCGTTCCTGATTGGCAGGTGGTTTCCTTGAAGTCAGTTATAGAAGACAATCTCCATAAAGTGTCAGCGATGGTCACCCAAAAAGAGCTGAATCTTGAAGTTGACATGTCGCTCGGCCTGCCGCTGGTGTATGCCGATCCGGACAAACTGGCCCAGGTCGTGGAGAATCTGCTGCTGAACGCCTGTCTGTATACCCCCGAAAAGGGCACTGTCTCTGTCGCCGTGCGATACCCGGCTTCTGATACGCTGGTCGGCCATGAAGAGCGGGAGGACTTTGTCGAAGTCCAGGTGTCCGACACGGGCATCGGGATTGCCGAAGAAGACCGACCGAAGGTTTTCTATCGGTTCTTCCGCGGCGACCATCCGCTGGTTCAGGAGGCTGCCGGCACGGGCTTCAGTCTGATTGTCACCAGGTTGTTGGTCGAGCTACACCAGGGTCGTATTGGCTTCACCAGCCATCTCGGTCAAGGCAGTCGGTTTACTTTCGTCCTGCCCATCGCAAAATCCCAGACTTAGCCAATGAACTTGAAGTTCGTATTTCGCGGCGTGCTATTTGCTGTGCCCGTTGCTTTGCTGGCTCTGATGGGCGGGGTGGTTGTCCTGTTCTGGACGGGCAGGCTGACGCCGCCGCTCGACCCCACTCCACCGCCGCCGACCATCCTTTCGCCTCCAGGCGAGATACCCGATGGGCCGATTGGCCTGCGCGAATGGGCGCAATACCTCGGCGAGGGCTACACGGCCATGAGCTGTGGCTTCTTGTTCCGCCTGGCCGATGGCACGGTCATCGGCGCCACGGTGGCGCACAGCCATTCAATCGGCGACCCGGCGCATCCCCTGGAGCGGATTGCGTTCAGCGCGCCAGGAGAACAGCAGTGGATAGCCGAGTTCGACACACTGCGCGGCTACCCTGGCTACCCCAGAAGCGGCGATGACATGCGCGTGGACTACATTTTGGTTCAGACGGACGCCCGGCTTGACGCTGCGCCTGTTTTATCGCCTGACCCTCGCGGTGCGCCCCAACCGGGTGAACGGGTGGCGCTGTTCAGCGGACTGCACGGCCGGTCCGCCGACGGCACGTGGCAGAGGTTCAATGGTACGGTGCAGTCGGTCAGCGAACAGGCGATCTGGGTGGTCATGGACGACCTGTTCATGCCAGGCAACATGAGCGGTTCGCCATTTGTAAGTCACCACACCGGCAATGTAGTCGGCATGTTGATTGCCGGTGCGGTGAGAGGCAATCGGCTTGTGTTGGCCGCGCACCCTATTGGTTCGCTGGTCAGCCTGGCTGAGAATGCGCAGCAATTTCCGAAAATACGTGACTTTCGACGCTGAGCCTGCCTAAACTGCGGTCGGCTGCCCCAAGCCGGCGGAACGAACCGCCGCCATCGAAATCTTATACGCCGCAACGGCGTCGTCTTCCGTCACTTTCGGCCTCTTGTTTTCCAGCACGCAGTCCACGAAAGCAGAGATTTCCCGCACATAGGCTTCCTGGAAGCGAATCATAAAATGAGGCATTTTGCCTTCGGGCTGGAAGGTCGCCGGCTTGGTGATGCCTTTCTCCAGACTGCACAGGGTCAGCTCGGTGCGGTTCAGCCCGCCGATGATGAGGTTGCCGTTTGTGCCGTAGACCTCGGTGCGCATGTCATAGCCATAGTTGGCGTGCATACTGCCGTGGCAGTTGCCCAGCCCGCCGTTCTGGAAACGCAGGTTGACCGTAACATTGTCGGCGAACCGGTTGATGCCTTTGCTGTCCACAAACACGTTGGTCTCTTCAGCGTAGACGCGCACGACCTCATCGCGCATGAGAAAGCGGGCCGTGTCGAAGTCGTGAATGAGCATATCTATGAACAGTCCACCGCCTTTCTCCGGGTCGCAGGCCCACGGCGGTGGCGGGAACGGGTCGCGGGAGAAGCCGTTAAAGTAGACTGGCTTGCCAATTACGCCGTCAATAATCATCTGCTCGGCCTCGACATACGGCGGGTCGAAGCGCCGGTTGAAACCAATCTGGCAGATAACGCCGGCGTCCTTGATGACCTGGGCGAGATGAATGTTGTCTTCCATCGTGCTGGCCAGGGGCTTCTCCACAAACATAGGCTTCCTGGCCTCGGCCACTGCGGTGACCGGCTCGACGTGCAGCGCAGTCGGCGTCACGACACAGACCGCATCTATGTCTTTGTCCTCCAGCATCTTGTGCAGGTCGGTGTAAAACTTGCATCCCAGTTCGGCGGCGGTTGCGCGAGCCAGGTCCTCCATCACATCACAGACGGCGACCAGCCTGGCGCGTGGTGTGCGCCGCGCGACATTGTAAGCGTGGACATAGCCCAGCCGTCCCAGTCCCACAACTCCAATCCCTAGATCATTCATTTCCTGGTAATTCTCCTTCCTTTCGTTGGTGGATTCAGTTAGAGAGTGCTTCCGTTGCCAGTTTGAGCGCAGACCTTCTGCCATACCTCGACCCAGAACGCTGACCTTTCACTGGCCCGGCATGGATACTTATTCTAGCGTTTTCGGTGTGTTCGTCAAACTCATCCGCTAAACGGGTGCGTCCAGAATTTTAGGCGAGCGTAAGAGAAGCCTCAACTGCGTCATGCTGAGCTTCCCCACGGCACGTGGGCGCGCCGCCCATTGGGGGAAGAAACAGCCGTAGGTCGGGTTTCCATACCCGACTACGGCGGCAGGTTTTTGGAAACCTGCCCTACGGCTCAGATTCCATGCAATCTCCCTCCAGCGTCGTGGTGAAGCGCGCCATCGCGCCTCCCACCCGTCATTCTGAGGAGCGAAGCGACGAAGCCATGTCCTGAGCGCAGCGAAGGGAATCTCAACTTCCCGTGTAACGCGAGATTCTTCGCTTCGCTCAGAATAACGGGACAAGGTAGTTTCTTTAGTAGGCGCGGCTGCGGCGAAGAATCTCAACGCCTGCCAGCGCGAGATTCTTCGCCTGCGGCAGATGCTTCGCTGCCTCTTCGCTATGCTCAGAGCTTCGGCTCAGCATGACGGGAGGGGGCGGCGCCCGCAAAGAAACGACCCGCTCGTGACACCTGGCGGTGTTTCTCCCCCTCAGGGGACAGCGTTCTTCAGAATGGCCGGCGCATAGACCTGAGGGGTCAGCGTTGGCAACACGGTGGGGAAAGGCGAATCGGCCGAGTAAACCGGCCCGGAAGGCGCGCTGCCGCCGTAACGACACTCACCGTGACTTGGGCCACCACTTGCCCCAGAGCTGTCCAACACCGTGCCGGTGCAAGGGCCGGCCGGACCTTCGTCAAAGTGATACAGAGCAGCGGTATTTGCATCGGGCACGAAGGGCGACGAAGGCGGAGTAAAACTGCCGCTATAGCGCCGCACACTTGAGATGCGCAGCTCGTCGAACCAGCCGCTGTAGGCGGGGTATCTTGGATCGCTATAGTGTTTCTCCGCACCGATGACCAGGTAAGGGTCATTCTTCTTATCATTATCGTTATCGTCGATAGGCCGACCATCTCGATAGCTCAAGTTGCCTGTTGGCCCGCTGCCGCACACGTCCTGTTGACCGTCAACGAAAACACAGAGCTGGCCATCAGACGCGCGGCGGGTCACGGCGACATGGTGCCATGCACCATCGGCGACGCTGATATTCCCACACACGGTGTTGCCGCTCGAGCCATTGTTCGTGCCAAAAACGATTTTTTCCTCGCTCAGCGAGATGCCATAGTCGCCATAATCGCCCGGACCATTGATGTCGCGGTCAATGAGAATGTTGCCGTATATCCAGCCGTCGTTGCTGCCGCACTGCGCGCCTGTCGAGGGGTTGTCGCCAGGAGTCGCTTTCATCCACCACTCGATGGTAAAATCGCCTGCGCCAACGTCGGCTGGCCTGGGGGGGGCATCAATTTTAATCTTGACGCGGTCAATGTCGTTCACGCCGTGGCCATAGAAGCGCAAGGAATAATTGACAGCGGTTACACCCGCTTCTCCGTCTCCAGACTGAGCCGTGAACGCCTCTTCTGGCTCACTGGCCCACGGGAACGGCGCGACAATCAGGATAGACCCAATAAAGACCCACACGGCCAAGGTGAAAGTTAGATTGAAATAAGCCTTTCTCGTAACCATTTCGCTCAACCTCTTGCAATTCTAAATTCACTCCATGTACTATTTCCCTGGGCGACCTGACGTCTGGAACCAATCGGCTATGTGAGCGACCACCTCCTCAGCTAAAGACAGAGCGCTTCCAGCCGCCTCACGGTTGTAGACCCGGGCGGGAATATCGTCAGGCAGCCCGTTGGGATAGCGCGTCGGAATGTAATAACTGTCCAGAATACCCCATTCACTGATTCGATTGTGAAACCCGGGCTCATATTCGGCCGCCCGGGCGCACAATTGGCGGACAGAATGTCCGGCTACTAGTTCCTCACCTTGAACGTACAAGAAAGCCTTCAGAGCCTTCTCGGCTGCCTGCTGAGACAAGAAACACACCAGATAGAATGCTCCCTCGCCAAAAAGGTGTTTGGTCCAGTGCAGATCAGCCAACGCCTGGTCCAGCCACCGTCGCCCTTCAGTGAAGCTATTTTCTCTCATACAACACCTTTCCCGACTTCAGCGCTTGCCGAAAAAATGGGCGATCTTGTATGGCCTCAAACTCAGCCGGCGTGTAGACCAACAGGTCCAACGCTACGTCGGCGCGCAGACGGCCGGCCAGATCAGCGCAGCGAGCCACGAAGTCTAAATGCGAATCCATAATCACCAACAGGTCCAGGTCGGTCAACAGGTCGCGGCGGCCAGTCGCAAACGAGCCGATTAGAATGACCCGATGTACTTCCGAAATGTTACCCAGTTGCTGGATGATCTGTTCCAGATTATGCTCCAGGTTGCGAGCATGACGCTCCCGAAGTTTGGCCCACTCAGTCATTGATTGGCACAGTCGCAGGTTCCTGTTGGCAGAACCAAAACAACACGTCAGCACTTCTCAGGTCGCCCGATCAAAACGTTGGCTCGTCCACCGCGATCAGTCCGTGTTGAATGCCCAACTTGACCAACGCTGGCAAATCGCGCACATGTAATTTCCGCATCATGGAGCTGCGGTACACCTCAATGGTCTTGGGAGAGAGGTTCAACACCTGCGCTATTTCAGCGTTTGACCTTCCGTTTACAGCCAGAAAGAAAATATCCCGTTCTCGCGCGGATAACTCGCGCAGAATGTCTTCGCCGCCCGCTTTTTCGTAACCGATCAGAAATCCTCGGATGACCCCCTCCAACAGCCGTGGGCTTATGTAGGGGTAACCTTCGTGAACGGTGCGAATGGCTTGAACGATTTCCGCACAGTCCGCGCCCTTCAGGACATAGCCCCGCGCACCGGCTTTGAGGCTCTGATACAAGCCACGACTATCGGTCAGTGCCGAAAGGATTAACACGCGACTGGTCGGCTGCCTTTCGGTAATTTGGCGGACGAGCGCAAGGCCCCCGCTGCCCGAAGCCGCGATGTCCACGATCACCACATCGGGGGCAACCGATGTAATCTGGGGTAGGGCATCCAGTGCATCGAATGCGTGGCCTATCAGTCCAATATCACCACAGCTCTGAAACAACGAAAGAAGCCCTTCGAGCACCAGTTCCTGTTCATCTACCAGAAATACTCTGATTGCCATTTCAACACGCCCTCATTGCCCTGGCCTGACAGGTCAAGACCGACACATTATTATAACACGAAAACCACATTTTGTCTTTCGGGGGAAGGTGACGTTGACGAAAAACCGTAAAGGTGTTAAGATTTGGACGTCCTGGCATCACCCAATTACTTCGCTTAAGGAGAGAGCCACACCATGTCAAAAGGAGCAGAGCTATCTCAGAAATATATCGCCCTGGGCGATTTGCAGGCGTTCTGTGCCCGGGCAATGGTCCGGGCTGGTCTGTCGCCAGCGGATGCAGCGACGTGCGCCCAGGTTCTCACCACTATTGACTCGTGGGGCATCCACACACACGGCACACGGCAGATCCGCGGGCTGATGAAAAACGTCGCCAACGGCCGCATTGACCCGAAGGCCACCCCATCTGTTTTGGGCGAGGGGCCGGCCTGGGCGTTGGTCAGCGGCAACCGCGCCATGCCGATGGTCACTTCGTGCCAGGCCATGGAGCTGGCCATGGCCAAGGCCAAAGCATCGGGCATCGGCTACGTTGGCGTGCGGCACAGCAACCACTTCGCCGCCGCTGGTTACTACGCTGTCATGGCCGCGGAAAAGGACATGATTGGCCTGGCGATGACCAATGTTGACCCGTGGATGACCGTGCCCGGTGGCAGAGGCCCGGTGTTGGGCACCAATCCCATCGCCTATGCCGTGCCGGCGGGCGAGGAGCGGCCGGTCTTTCTCGACATCGCCACCAGCACGGTCGCCGTCACCAAAATTCTGGCGGCCAAAGCGTTGGGCAAACCGGTCCCGGAAGGTTGGCTGGTGGACGAGGATGGCCTGCCGACCACCGACCCGTCCAACTATCCGGAAAAGGGCGCGCTGTTGCCCATGGCCGGGCACAAGGGCTATGGCCTGGCCGTGCTGGTTGAGGTGCTCTGTGCGGTTATGACCGGCGCGGCAGTGATGCACGAGGTCAAGTGTTGGCTGCACGACATCCCAGAGCCGGCGGAAGAAGGCCACGCCTTCATCGCCATAGATGTCGGGGCGATCATGCCCATCGCCCAGTTCAAGGCGTGCATGGACTGCATGATCCGTGATATCCGAAACGCGCCCAAAGCCAAAGGCGCGGAACGCATCTACCTGCCCGGCGAGATGGAGTGGGAGCGTCGGGAAGCCGCCCTCAAACAGGGCGTTCGGTTGCCAGACTACGTGACCGTCAATCTCTACGGACTGGCTGAGGACTTTGGTCTGGTTGAGGAACTGACGTCGTTGTTTCACTAGAGCGGAGGCCCCTTTTGGAAGAGAAGGGCGAAACCAGGCGATATGAGCACCGCGGCGACAACCTGTCGCGGCTGATCAACCTGACCGATGGCATCTGCGCCACTGCGCTGACCTTGCTTGTCCTGACGTTGGACATCCCAGAGCTCAAAGGGGCGCTCTCCGAGCCCACACTGTGGCAGGGCATACTCGATGTGTACCCCCAACTGCTGAGCAATTTCCTGACTTTCCTGGTGGTGGGCTCGTATTGGCTGGCTCACCATTGGGCCTTTGAGTACATCATTCGTTATGACCGTCGCCTGCTGTGGTTCAACCTGATGTTCCTGCTGTGTGTTGGCCTCCTGCCGTTTAGCACCGACCTGCTGGGCGAGCACGCCACCAGCCGCGTAGTGTGGAGCGTCTACGCCGTGCACATGGTTATCACCGGCCTGACGTTCACCGGCCTGTGGGGCTATGTGGCGAGTTCCGACATGCTCGATTCGCGAATCCATGCCAGGCAGGTGCGCTACATGATCCTGCGCTCTCTGGTCGTCCCCTGCGTCTTCGCCCTGTCCATCGGCATCGCAACGGTGTCGGCCAACGTCGCCTATTTCTCGCCGCTGCTCATCCCTGTCGCCCACCGGGTCATTCGCCGCGCCTATTTCCCGCCAGAACCGGAGCGAAAGGCTGCGGCGCAACGGCCAGGTCGGGCGACCTGCATCTGGCAGGTCTTGGGCTTCCTGCCCCTGCTGGCTTTCTTTGCCTGGACGCTGTACGTGATATTGTTTTGAGGTCAGGCGTGAGGGTTCGCCAGGGGCATCCGAAGCTTTAAGGAGACAGACGCATACGGCGTTTCCCGTAGCTACCGAACAGGGCTGGCCGTCATTCTGATCTCCCCCACGGCACGTGGGGTGTGCCGTTCATAGGGGGAGAAAACACCGACCTATCCCGTCATGCTGAGCGAAGCGAAGCATCTGCCAAAGGCTCAGCATGACGGAATCGGGCGGCGTTTCTTCCCCAATGAGCGGCGCGCCGACGCGCCGTGGGGGAGCTCAGAATGACGCAGGGCGACTTTATCGAATTTCCACCGAATTCGGTACAGTACCATTTCGGTGAAAATCTTGACAGTCCGCCGCAGGCGCATATAATCCCATCACGTTAGCAGACAAGTCACCGCAGGGTGCTCACGAGGATTATTGCTGTGCGGATCATCGTCAAAGTTGGAACCGGGACGCTGTCCCGCGGGGGACCGCAATTGTGTCGCCCCCACATCCTGGAGCTGGTGCGCCAGATCAGTCAGCTCCACCAATCCGGGCACGAGGTCATCTTTGTCACATCGGGGGCGGTCTTTGCTGGCCGCGAGGCGCTGGGCCATGTCCCCCATCGCAAGGACATCCCCTTCAAGCAGACGCTGGCTGCGGTAGGCCAGGTGCGGCTGATGGCCATCTACGAACAACTGTTTGGCATCTATGACATCATCATCGCCCAGGCCCTGCTGACCAGGGACGATTTGGCCGACCGGGAGCGCTACCTGAACGCGCGCAACACGTTGCTCTCGCTGCTCTCCTTGCGGATCATCCCCATCATCAACGAGAACGATGTCGTGGGCGTGGAGGAAATCCGCATTGGCGACAACGACAACCTTTCGGCGTTGGTGGCGAACTTGGTATCCGCCGACCTGCTGGTCATCCTGACCGACCAGGCCGGGTTGTTCACTGCCGACCCGCGCAAAGACCCCAACGCCCGCTTGATTCCGGAAGTGCGTCGCATTGATGAAGAGATCTAC
>DAOTYC010000216.1:0-13351 GCA_034435095.1 Anaerolineae bacterium
ACATGGTGAAGGCGGGCATCATTGACCCGGCCAAGGTCACGCGCTCGGCGGTGGAGAACGCGGCCTCTATCGCGGCCATGATCCTGACCACTGAGGCCCTGGTCGCCGATATTCCGAAGAAAGAACCAGCCACCCCGACTCCGCCGGGAGGCATGGATTACTGATCAACAGGGCGTCAACCACAGTCAGCCGTCAGCTTTTGGACCTGACGGCTGACTGTGTGAGAAGAAACACCACCGTATGTCATGAGTAAGACGGAGAGCATTCATCTCGTCTAAATGGACGGAAACAAGATTTTAGTTTGTAGGCTGAGTGGAACAGCGCAACACAAGATGTAACATCTGATAGTTCAGGAGGAGCGGACAGATGCCTATCTACGAATACGAATGCCGAAGCTGCGGCCATCACTTTGAAAGGATACAGAAGTTTTCGGACGCTCCGGTGACCGAGTGCCCCGAGTGTCACAACACAGTGCATCGGTTGATGAGTCCACCGGCCATCCTCTTCAATGCGCCTGGTTTCTACGCCACTGACAGCAAGAACGGCAAATCGGGCGCCAGGGACAAAGGCGAGGACACAGACAAGAAAGAGTCGCCGAAAGCCGCCACCTGCAAGATGTGCGCTTGAGGCGATATGGACTCCGGATCGCGCGTCCGCGTCTTACTCGCTGATGACCACGAAGTGGTACGTAAGGGTATCCGCGAGTTTCTGGAGGAAGATGCCTCGGTCCAGGTGGTGGCAGAAGTCTCCGATGGTGAGCAGGCGCTGACCGCGGCCCGTCAGACGTCTTCGGATGTGGCCGTGTTGGACATTCAGATGCCCCGCCTGACCGGCATCGAAGTGACCGAGAGGCTGAAAAAAGACCTTCCCCATGTCAGAATCCTCATTCTGACCGCATACGACTATGAGCCGTACATATTTGCCGCGCTGCAGGCCGGCGCCGATGGTTACATCTTGAAGACGGCGCGGTCGGCTGAACTGGTGCGCGCCGTGCACACTGTGTACGAGGGCGGTTCGGCGATGGACCCGCAGGTGACGCGACGCCTGGTCGAGCACCGGCTGGGCATGATGCGCCCGCGGCCACTGGCGAAGGCGTCGTCGAACGGCCGTCCGAGCGTGAGATGGACGTCTTGCGCTTCGTCGTCCGCGGTTTGAGCAACCGCGAAATTGCCCGACAGATGAACATCAGCCCGCGCACCGTACAGGGGCACCTGGCCAACCTGTTCGACAAACTGAGCGTGAGCAATCGCACGGAAGCAGCCTTGCTCGCCCTCAAACTGGGCTGGGTCACGTTAGATGAGACTGCCTGATCGCCCCGGCCCGGCTGTGCCCCGCAGTCTGCGCGGCCTGCGCGTGCAGTTGCTCTTGTGGGCCATCGCCCCTCTTATCCTCATTGTAGTTAGCGTCTCGATTTTGGGAATTGTCAGCCATCAATCGGCCATGCGCGACCTGGTGGCCCAGCGTGATGCGCAACTGGCCGGGGTCGCCGCCGACCTGCTGGATGAGCGGCTGTCGCTTCATTTCCGCCTGCTGGAGACGATTGCGGATAGCTCGCCTCCGTTGCCTGACCTGCCAGAGTTTGACCACGGCCTACTCTACCTGGACGCGGCCGACCGCGTCATCTCAGCCAGTCCCAGCGAAGAGGCGTGGGCCCACCTGGCCTCGCGCACGAGCCAGCTCGCCGCCGCAGTGCGGGCGCCATCGCACCCCTCAGGTATCCGATCCCTTCACCGACCCCGTGCTTGACCACCGCGTGCTGCTGTTTGCCGTCCCCGGCGCCGACCAACGTGTGTTGATGGGTCTGGCTTCGTTCGCTCACCCGGGCCTGCCCACCATGCTCGACAAACTGGGCACCGGCCGCCGAGGCGTCACATCTCTGGTTGACGGCCGCGGCATTGTACTCTATCACCCCGACCACGCCCAGGAAGGGAGGGACATCAGCGGTCGCGCCGGGATTGCCGCGCTGCTGCGCGGCGAGCGAGGCGCCGCATTCTACCTTGAGTCAGGCGGCGAGGAGATGGTAGTCGGCTACGCCCCTTCGGAAGTGGCCGACTGGGGACTGGTCGTCCATGAACCGTGGGCCGATGCCATTGCGCCAGTGATGCGCGTCTCCGAAATGACGCCCATCATCCTGGTGCTGACGGCGGTGGCGGGGCTGATCGTCATTTACTTCGGCGTGCGGTACATCATCCGCCCGCTGCAGGAGCTGGAACAGGAAGCCACCCAGGTGGCCTGGGGGGACTTCACAGCTATCGAAAAACCTGTTGGCGGCGTGGCCGAGATCGAGACCCTCCGACAGACGCTCACTCAGATGGCGGCGCGCATCCGCAGCTATCAGGCCGCCTTGCGCGACTATCTGGCCGCCGTGACGCAGGCCGAGGAAGAGGAACGCAGGCGGGTGGCTCGCGACCTGCACGACGACACAGTGCAGAACCTCATCGCCCTGACCCAGCGCGTGGAAATGTGTGAGAAGTCGCTGGGTGAGCCTGAGCAGTTGGCGCGGCGGCTGGAGCAGGTGCGCGCTCTGGCGACCGAATCGCTGGACAGTGCCCGGCGGCTCATCCACAACCTGCGGCCTGCCTACCTGGACGACCTGGGCCTGGCGGCGGCAGTTCGGGCCCTGGTCGCCGACCTGCAACAACAGCAGGCTGCCCCGCAGATTGGTCTCGACGTGGTCGGCCCGGCCCGGCGGCTGGAGCGCGGCGTGGAACTGGCCGCCTTTCGCATCATTCAGGAGGCGTTGACCAACGTCGTCCGCCATGCGCGCGCGGCCAATGCCCTCGTTCGGCTCGAATTCCGCCAAACAGACCTCTTGATCACGGTGACCGATGATGGAATGGGCTTCGCCGCGCCACAGGCGCCCCAGGACATGGCCCGCGACGGGCATTTCGGCCTCGTGGGCATCCACGAACGCGCGCTGAGGTTTGGCGGCCACCTGTCGTGCAATCGGCGCCTGGCAAGGGCACCATCCTGGTCGCCACTCTGTCCTACGTCTGCCCCCTGTGAAACCGCGCTGCCCCCTCACAAGCGCGGACAAGCATTTTTGCCTACCTCGAACTATGGTTCCTACACCCTGCACACACTGAAGAACGGTCAGCCGGAGGGCATGTTGAGCGTCAATGGCTACAGCGGTCGGGTGTGGTACCACACCTGGCATGGCGACTTCGTGCGCATGAGCGAGCATGACGAAGGGGTATCGGGCCACGCAGAGGAGGGACAGGCGCAGCCCAAGCCCTGAGAGCAACAAAGAGCAGCGAGATGGCGAGGCGAGATGCTTCGCTGCACCCTCCTCAGCCGTAGGTCGGGTTTCCATACCCGACCTATGGCGGCAGGTTTGGAAACCTGCCCTACGACTCGCCTGAAATTCTGGATGCACCCTTGCTGTCCACCCTTTTGGTATCCAGCCTGTGACCGTAGTAAAATAAACGCATACAATCCTGGCGTTGGTTGGAGTGGCTGATGAATCGAATTTTTGCCACAGGCGAGGGTTTTGTTGTGCCCGACGGGACGATTGTCCATTCGCTGCTCGATGCGGCGGCGTTAGGGCAGGACGCAGGCGAGTGGGCCGAGGCAATGAGCCTTGCTCTCGGCCGCATCCCGCCGCGTACGGCCTCCAGAATCCACCTGCATCCGGTCGTGACGCAGGCAACGTGGGTCATCTCCGGCCAGTTGACAGTGGTCATGAAAGACTCCACCGTGGACGCGCCATACGCGCTTGACCTGGTCGCCGAGCAGGCGGCATTGACCCTGCCCGGGACGCTCTTCCAACTGGTCAACCGCTCCGATGTGGAGTGTCGGGTGCTGTACATCGTCGTACCGGCCTTTGTGTATGAAGTCGGTGCAGGCGGTGAGGTGCTCTACAACGACGCGCTGGTGTTCGACCTGGACTGGGACGAACTGGCCGCGTCGGGTTGGGCTGCGGCTGAACTACATGATCTGGACGTTATCCGCGCCGCGCGGCGGGCAGCCAAAGACCGCCTGCGGTCGCCGTCCAGAACGAGCCGGCCGGGGGCCTAGGCGGCGTGAGACCCGCCGCATTTTCAGCGGCAGTGGGAAACCACCCTGCTGTTATTTGGGAGAGGTGACTGTGCCCAAAGTTGATTTGATCGTCCATTCGGCGACACAGGTGGCGACATGCGCTGGCGGCGTGCGGCGCGGGGCCTCACTGGCAGATGTGGCCCTCGTTGCGGATGGGGCAGTGGCCATCAGCGATGGGGTCATCGTGGCCGTCGGGCGCACCGCCGACATCCTGGCCGACTGTGCGGCCCGTGAGCTGCTCGACGCCAGCGGGCGAGCGGTGTGTCCCGGCTTTGTGGATGCGCACACCCACACCATCTACGCTGGCGAACGCATCGGCGAGTTCGAGCTGCGTATCCGCGGCGCGAGCTATATGGACATCATGGCCGCAGGCGGTGGAATTCTAAGTACCATGCACCACACCCGTCAGGCCACGCCCGACGACCTGGCGGCGCAGGGCCTGGCGCGCCTCGATATGATGCTGTCGCTGGGCACGACTACCGTTGAGATCAAAACGGGCTACGGGCTTGACCTGGACTCCGAGCTGAAGATGTTGCGGGCAGCGGAGCTATTGCACCGGAGACACGCCGTTGCCATTGTGCCTACATTCTTGGGGGCGCACGCCATCCCGCCGGAGCTCAGCGGCCGGGCCGACGAATATGTAGACCTCGTGGTCGAGGAGATGATTCCGGCGGCGGCTGAATGGTATGGCAGCTCGGTCTTTGCCGCGCAGGGCATCCCACTGTTCTGCGATGTGTTTTGCGAGCAGGGCGCGTTCGACCGCGCCCAGGCGGAGAGAGTTCTGCGCGCCGGTCTGGCGCACGGCATGGCGGCAAAACTACACGCCGACGAGTTCAAGAACCTGGGCGGCGTCTCGCTGGCCGTTGAGCTGGGCGCGACTTCTGTTGATCATCTGGATGTCACCCCGCCAGCCGAAATCGAGCGACTGGCCGCCTCAGACGTGGTTGGCGTCGTTCTGCCGGCGGTGAATTTCAATTTCGGCAGTGCGCACTACGCGCCAGCCCGCCAGATGGCCGATGCCGGAGTGATCCTCGCCCTGGCCAGCGACTTCAACCCTGGCTCTGCGCCGTGCCCCTCCATGCCGTTGGTAATGGCCATCGCCTGCCGCTATCAGCGGCTGCTGCCGGCCGAATCGCTCAATGCCAGTACCGTCAACGCCGCGGCGGCGGTAGGCCTGGCGTCGCGATTGGGCTCGCTGGAGCCCGGCAAGCAGGCCGACCTGCTGGTGCTCAATTGCCCCGACTACCGCTATCTGGCCTACCAGTTCGGCTCCAACCCGGTGGAACGGGTCATCAAAGCCGGCCGCGTATGCTGAGATGCAGTAGTAGGTCGGGTTTCCATACCCGACCTACGGCGGCAGGCCGTCATGCTGAGCCGAAGGCTCAGCATCTCGCGCTGGCAGGCGTTGAGATTTCCTTCGCTGCGCTCAGGGCATGGCTTCGGCGCTATCGCGCCTACTAAGAAACTAGCCGGTCATTGCGAGCGAAGCGAAGCAATCTACGGGTTGGCGGCCGTAGCATAGGGCCTCGTGCCCGTGCCTTGTGCCCGTTACGCCCACAAGGGGCTATGCTACATTGCTTCGTCGCCCTACGGGCGACTCGCAATGACACTCGGCGGTGTTTCTTCCCCTATGAGCGGCGCGCCTACGCGCCATGGGGGAGCTCAGAATGACGGCCAGCCGTAGGTCGGGTTTCCATACCCGACCTACGGCGGCAGGTTTGGTGCCCTACGGCTCACCTAAAATTTAGGATGCACCCATAAGAACTGATTAGGCCACACACTGTCAGGTGTGTCGCACAGCGCGGCTGTAGGCCGCGCTGATTTCTGCGCCCATCAGCAGGATCAACGCCGAGAGATAGAACCAGACCATCAAAGCGATGATCGCACCTACCGAGCCGTACACCAGGTTCGTGCTGCCAAAGGTGGCAAGGTAATCGGTAAACAACGTTTTGGCCTGTTCCCAGACGATGGCTGCCAACAGCGCGCCCGGCCAGATGTGCAACCAGTTGACCCGGGTGTGGGGGAAGACGCCGTATACAAACATGAACAATAGGAAGTTCGTGATGTAAGGGATCAGGAACACCACCACCCGCCATGGGCCCAAGCTGACGCCAAACTGCGAGGACAGCAGAGGCAACACCACACCCCGTAGCAGGTTCACCAAGGCCGTGGTTGCCATCGAGCCGACCGACAGCCCGCCGATACCCACAATCACCAGGATGGACAACAGCTTACTGCGCCAGTAGGGCCTTAGCTCTCTCACATCCCAGATGCGATTGAGCGCGCGGTCAATGGTCGAGAAGACCGCTGAGGCCGACCAGAAGAAACCAGCGATGGCCAGCAGGCCGACGGTATTTCTGTAGCGCAGGATGTGTCCCATATTGCCCTTTACCAGGTCGCCAGCCGTCGGCGCGCTCAGGACAATCAGGTCCAACACTTGCTTTTGGGCAATAGACACTTCCAGGAAATAGCTGACGAGGGTGATCAGCACCAACACCAGCGGGAAGAACGAGATCAGGCCAAAGTAGGAAATGGCTGCGGCGCGCATCACGCAGTCATGCCGTTCGAAATGTTGGACAGCGGAGACAAGGACCGCCCACCACCACTGCGCCCGGTGGACGATGCCCATCAGGCTCCAGCGAATGGCGGCCCAGACCGAGGCTGAAGCTCGCTCCAGGATGCGCCTCAGCCGCTGCACTGCTCCATTCGCGCGGTGCAGGGCGCCCCATGTTTCCACAACAACCTCGGCAAAGCGTGCCCGAACGCCCTGCCAGAACCACGACAGAAAAGACAGCATACGGCTGACCAAATGCGCCCAGAAGCCCTGTAAGAGTGAGAGGAGAGAAGGCAGAATGCGCTCGACGATGCGCCGCAACTCCCCCAGGCCGGCTCCACATCGCCGCACGAACGGCTGCACTGCCGTCGCGCCACTGGCCAACCGACGACGCAACTGCCCGCCGTTGGCCCAGTCGGGCAGCACAGGCTTCATGCGCCAGACATTTTTCATCTTTCCACATCCCCTGCAAAACTGACGCCAAACGGCGCCGGCGGCAGCCCCAGCCACTCGGAGACCGAGGCGGCAATGTCGGCAAAAGTGCGACGAATGCCCAGGTTCACGCCTGGCCGGATCGGCTGCCCATATACCAGCAAAGGCGCGTATTCGCGCGAGTGATCGGTGCTCGGCGTCGTCGGGTCGCAGCCGTGGTCTGCCGTCACGATAAGCACGTCTTCGGGACGCATGGCCGCCATGATTTCGGGCAGACGTCGGTCGAAGGCTTCCAGCGCCGCAGCGTAGCCGGGCGGATCGTTGCGATGGCCGTACAGCATGTCGAAATCAACCAGGTTGGCGAAGATCAGGCCTGGATGCCCTGCGCGCATGTAAGCCACTGTCTGGTCAACGCCGGCCATGTTGTTGGTTGTGTGACACGACCTGGTGATGCCGCGGCCGGCGAAGATGTCCTCGATTTTGCCCACCGCGCTCACCTCCTGCCCGGCGGCGACAAGCCGGTCCAGCAGCGTCGGCTCCGGCGGCGGACAGGAGAAATCGCGCCGGTTTTCGGTACGCACAAACGCGCCCGGTTCGCCGATGAACGGCCGGGCGATGACGCGGGCGATCAGGCGGCCGGGCTCCAACATCTCCAGCGCGACTTCGGACATGCGATACAGCTCTTCCAAAGGGATGACTGCCTCGTGCGCGGCGATCTGAAACACGCTGTCGGCTGAGGTGTAGACGATGGGATAGCCGGTGCGCAGGTGCTCTTCGCCCAGATCTTGAATGATTACGGTGCCGGACGCAGGATAATTGCCCAGCGTCTTACGCCCGATTCGCCGCTCAAACTCCTCAATGATCGCTGGTGGGAAACCGTGCGGGTAGGTGGGGAAAGCCACCGGAGAATATACCCCGGCAATTTCCCAATGGCCGGTAGTGGTATCCTTGCCGGCCGAAGCTTCGGCCATTTTCCCGTAGGCCCCAAGCGCGTGCAGTTCCGGCGGCACGCCGACCACATCGGTGAGGTTGCCCAGCCCCAGCTTGCCCAGATGGGGCAGGTGCAGGCCGCCGACCGCCCGCGATAAGTTGCCCACCGTGTTCGATCCGCTGTCGCCGTACTCTGCAGCGTCCGGCAACGCCCCGACCCCGACGCTGTCCAACACGATCAAGATGACACGCATCATGTCTCCTGCCAAACCTCTTGCAGCCTCTGCGCCAGGTCACTCTCAAAATCAGTATAGGGCACATCCAAAACTTGCAAAATGTCCTTGAACTTGCGGTAACCTCCTGGACTGCGCAACTCGACCCAGTGGACGTTTTCTTTGGTGAGCTGTTTCTTATTCAGATCAGAAAGCTTATCTGCCACAAATACATCAGTATCCCTGGCATAAATTGTGTCAGCACTTTCAGGGTTGCCCTTGCCCATGAGTTTAGCTTCACAGTGATACTGGTTTCCACTGCGATCAATCAGGTAAAAATCTACTTCGCGCTTCGACCCTGTCAATCCTGTAAGGACATAATTCTGACTGGGTACACTGTATAGCCTGCACAACACTTGCATCAGAATCTTTTCGACCTGTTTGCCCGCCGTACTCCATGCGCCGCCGCGCAGTTCCGCACGCTTAACAGCGAGCACATTGATGACAACCAGACTTTCATTGACGTTCAGGTCTACACTGACGCCACGGAACTTTATCGTCAGCGTAATATCCACCCCGTCATCGCCCTGCTCAACAAGGCTGTTGATAACTTCGTACAACCGTTCGTGATGCCGGGCTGTTGCCTCTAAGGCTATCTCTCGCCCGGCAGAATTATACATGTTAGAAATAGTCCTTCTGTTCAAACCAGAATGCATGATCAGTTCATCTGACGGCAACGCTGGCTTGAGAAATTCAGCCCTATACCAGTCAGTGGTCACCATCTCATTACGGAGTTTGGCGTCTACAATCCGCTTGAAAAAATCTACCGCATACTGTAAGAACTCAGCGTTAATCAGCGTGACGATCGCTATTCGATAGTCTTCCCCTTTCAAAAGTCTCTCAATGACCTGTCGTGTTACAGTGTCGGAAGGCGTCAGCATGTCACGCTCCTCAAATGAGTCAGTACCTCAATTATACTACAACTGGCCTTATAACCCAATAGCCGTTTGTCTTGTCGGGCAAAGCGGTGTAAGATAAGCTCACATTACTGGCGGAGGCGGCTCATGACGTTCGCAAGCAGATTGCAGCACATCCGAGAGGCCATGACGGTGCAGAACTGGGATGCCCTGCTGGTCTCTCAGCCCGAGAATCGCCGCTATCTGAGCGGGTTCACCGGCTCCGCCGGCCATCTGCTGATCACACCTGAACACGCATTGTTGCTCACGGATTTCCGTTACATAGAACAGGCGGGGCGGCAATCGCCTGATTTCGAGATTGTACAGGTCAACGGCGAGTTTCATTCGTATCTGCCGGGTCTGCTCGCCGACCATGCGCTGCGGGCCGTCGCGTTTGAGAGCGCGCATGTCACCGTCGCTGAGTTTGAGAAGTGGCGCGCTGCCACGCCTGAGGTGAGCTGGGTCGCCACGGAAAGGGTCATCGAGGATCTCCGCATGGTCAAAGACGAGGACGAGTTGGCAGCCATACGCCGCGCCGTCGCCCTGACTGACGAAGCGTTTGCCCACATTGCTTCTTTTATTCGCCCGGGCGTCACCGAACGGGAGGTCACCTGGGAGATCGAGCGATACATGCGCACCCACGGCGCGGATAAAGTCGCCTTCGAGCTGATCGTCGCGGCCGGCCCCAATGGCGCCATGCCTCATGCCACGGCCTCGCAGCGGGCCATCCGACCCAGTGAGCCGGTAGTTATTGACATCGGCGCGGCCATCAGCGGCTACCACTCCGATATGACCCGCACGGTCAGCCTGGGCAGAATCCCCAGGCAGCTTACCCAAGTGTATGAAGTGGTCTTGCAGGCGCAGCAGGCGGCGGAAGCAGCCCTGAAGCCGGGCGTGACCGGTCGGGAGGCCGACCAGGTCGCCCGTGAAGTCATCGCCGCCGCCGGGTTTGGCCCCCATTTCGGCCACAGCCTGGGGCACGGCGTTGGCCTGGCCGTCCACGAAGGCCCCCGCCTCAGCCGTCTGTCGGACGACGTGTTGCAGCCGGGCATGGTGGTCACAGTGGAGCCTGGCGTCTACCTGCCCGGCTGGGGCGGGGTGCGTATTGAGGACCTGGTGGTCATTACGGCGGATGGCTGTGAGGTCCTGACCCAATCGCCGCGGGACCTTCGGTTGCCCAAGAGGATGGAGCGCGGAGCATGAGCGTTGGCCTGTTGGCGTTGTTGGGGGGCGTATGGCTGCTCGGCTATCTGTTCGTCACCTGGCGCGAGCGGAGACATGACAGGGCGTCCGGCTGGCGTGAAGCGCGTCGCGACTGGCTGGCCGTCGGCGCGCTGGCCGCGGCGACCGTGGGCTTCTTCTGGCGACAGATTTTTACCGACAAGGCCTGGACACCCGCCGGCGGCGGCGACCTGGCCTCGTTCATCTACCCCATGCTTCAATTCACCGCCCGACACCTCAAGGCAGGCGAGCTCCCTTTGTGGAACCCTTACCTTTATGGCGGCGCGCCCTTCGCCGCTGACATCCAGGCGATGATTTTGTATCCGGTGAACTGGCTGTTCCTGCTGCTCAGCCCCGAAGTCACCTACCGCCTGGTGGAGCATCTGTCGTTCTTTCACTTCTTCCTGGCCGGGGTGAGCATGTACCTCTGCCTGCGCTATCTGGATTGGGCCCCAAACCACGGCCAGAAAAGGGATTCGCTGCGCCTCTGGGCGGCGGCGACTGGTGCGCTGGCCTATATGTTCGGCGATGTGATGCTCGTCCACTTAGGTAACCTCAATATCATCGCCGTCGCGGCCTGGCTGCCGCTGGTCTTTCTGTTCTTACAGCGGGCTCTGTCGCGCCGTAGCATCGGTCAGGCGGCAATAGCCGGCGTCTTTCTGGCCGTCGCCTTCCTGGCCGGCCACATCCAAATCTTTCTGTACATCCTCGTCCTTTTGATTGCCTACACCATCTACTGGGCGCTGACTGTGCGGCCACGGGCTGTCACCCACCATGGCGCACTCCTGCTGCTGACGCTGGCGGTCGGCGTGGCGCTGTCGGCGCCGGTGCTGTTGCCCGCGGCAGAGATGACCCAATTTACCAGGCGAGCCGACCTGGATTACCGCGAATCGAGCGCGTACTCGTTGCCGCCGGCCAAACTCATCGGGCTGTTCGTGCCATCGTTTTTCGAGCGCGACCCGTCTCTGCACTGGGGGCCATGGGATCGGGTTGAAGTCGGCTATGTGGGCATTTTCACCCTGCTGCTGGCCTTGTTGGCCGTTCTGCTGCGCCGCGGACGGCTAAACTTGTTCTTCGTGTTGCTATCGGTCGGCGCGCTGTTCCTCGCACTGGGAGAGTATGGCATCGTGCACGGCTGGTTCTATCAGTTTGCGCCGCTGTTCGACCGGCTGCGCGCTCCGGCCCGCGCCGCGCTGCTGATGGATTTTGGGCTGGCCGCCCTGGCTGCGCAGGGGTTGGACGCGCTGTTGCGTCCTCTGAGCCGACCGCAGCGCGCAGTCTGGCGCGGCTTCCTCCGGCTGGCGCCGTGGGTTTTGCTCGGCGCGGTTCTGCTCTCGGGCCCGCTGGCCTATTACGCGCTGTTCATGGGCCAGGAGAAGGACCCGGTCATCTTCCTGCGCATCGCTCGCGGGGTGAATGGCGTGGTATTGTTTCTGGTATTCCTGAGCCTGAGCTTCCTGTGGCTGGCCCTGCGGCGCTGGCGTTGGGCGCGCCCGGGCGCGCTGGGCTCGCTGGCGGCCCTGCTGGTTCTGCTCGACCTGGCCGGCACGGGGGCGTACCTCGACATCGCCCGCAGGCCTCCGACGAAGGGCTTCGACCATCCGGCGATTATCGCCTTCCTGAAGCAGGACGCCGAACTGTTCCGCATCGATTCGCGGACCGACATCTGGCATCTCTGGCAGCCGGACACGCCCCTGTTGCACGACATCGCCGATGTGTGGGGCGTGGTCAATCCGCTCACCCTGGCCGACTACGACCGTTACTGGGAGAACATGGGCAGCCGCTCGTCGCCGCTGTATGATTTCCTCAACGCAAAATACGTCATCGCGGCCAAGGATGTGGTATTGGACTGGGAGAAGTTTACGCTGGCGTTCGACGGCGACCCCGACCTGAACGTCTACCTCAATCGGAACGTCCTGCCCCGCACGTTCGCAGTGCACCATGCCATTGTCGCCCCCGACCAACAGGCGGCCTTTGATGCCATCCACGCGCCGGATTTCGACCCCGCGGTCCAGGTCGTGGTGGAGGGCGGTCCGCCGCTGAGCGGCCCGGATGAAGCAGCCGAACCAGGCCGGGTGCAGGTCATGCATTATGGCCTCAATCGCATCGAACTGGAGGCGGATATGCCGGCGGCAGGCTACGTCGTGCTGAGCGAGGTCTATTACCCCGGCTGGGAGGTGCAAATAGACGGGGCAACTGCGCTACTTTACCGGGCCAACTATGCGTTCCGGGCAGTCTATGTCGACGCGGGGACGCGCCGCATCATTCTGCGCTTCCGACCCGTGCTGTGGCGCGTCGGCCTGGCCGTCGCCGGCGTTGCTCCGGCGGCCCTGGTGGCGTTCTTTGTGGCAAAGAGCGTGGTTAAGATAAAGAAGAAAAACCCCACTGGCCTGCCCTGATCATGGCGGTTCGAGGGCCTGTGAGGTTTCTGTAGATTGCCTGGTGCCGAAGGTGGGATTTGAACCCACACGGGCCTAATGCCCACTGCGCCCTGAACGCAGCGTGTCTGCCGTTCCACCACTTCGGCGATAGGTTACTTACTGGTGATAATGTACCACCATTTTGAAATTTTGTCAAACTCTCCCTTGGGGCAACAAGGGGGTGAGGAGATGCACATGGAGTATAGACCATGGGGATAAGAAGATTGGCCTCTCTTTCAATCGTGTTCACGGTGAGTGCTGGAACTATATTGTTGGTGTTGGGGTTGCGCAACTCCTGGCGGTTCAGCTTCGACCGCGCCAACGGCGAACTGTATACATCGGCGATGTGGGCCAGAATCTGTACGGGAGCGAACCCCATCACCTGGTCCAGTCCGGAATTGGAGCTGGATACGCCGCTGTACATTAGCGCGTTCGGCGAGGACGAAGGCGGCGAACTCTACGTCTTGGACTATGACGGGGGGACGATCCGGCGGCTCGCCGATGTGAGGGGCCCGGCCACAGGCTGAATACTACGTGATAATGAAATGCTTCGCTGTTCCTTCGCTGCGCCCAGGGCTTCGGTTCAGC
>DAOTYC010000217.1:0-7963 GCA_034435095.1 Anaerolineae bacterium
CGTAGGGCGAAGAAGCAATGTAGCATAGCCCCTTGTGGGCGTAACGGGCACAAGGCACGGGCACGAGGCCCTATGCTACGGCCGCCAACCCGCAGATTGCTTCGCTTCGCTCGCAATGACCGGCTAGTTTCTTAGTAGGCGCGATAGCGCCGAAGAATCTCAACGCCCGCCAGCGCGAGATGCTTCGCCTTCGGCTCAGCATGACGGGAGCGGGCGGCGTTTCTTCCCCCATGAGCGGCGCGCCCACGCGCCGTGGGGCAGATCAGGGGGTCTACCTCAATCAGCTGATCTTGCGCATGAACTCCTGCACATCATAGTCCCATTCGCGGGTTTCCAGCTCGACCTCCGTTTTGTGGCTGTCCCCCTCGCTTTCAACCGTGACCATCACGTAACCGCCGCCGCCCTCGAAATACGCGCAGCAAAAGCTCCGCTCGAACGCTTCCAGGCCCAGGCCATTTTCACCGAAAAACTCGTTTGCCCTGTGGATGACTTCATCCGGGCTGAGTTTGGTTTGAACACTGTACACCGCCATAAGCCCACTCCTCCCCCGCATGATTTCGGAAGTTCAGCAGTTCCAGGCCGTTGTTTCGTCCTCGAACACCAGCCAGAACCCATAAGGCCAATGTTGCCTGTTGATTGTAGCCCTTTTGCAAACCAAAGGCAATACGCTCTTCACGGTCATACTTCACTCTCATAGCGTTTTCTCCAACCTGGGTAGAACGTGATGATCACCTTATGTTCTCCCTCATTCTACCACAAGTCCGCGCAGCAGCCCATCCGTTCAATCCGTTCCCCGAATTCGTTGGCAGCCCGGCCCCCTGTCCCGTCATGCTGAGCTCCCCCACGGCGCATGGGCACGCCGCTTATGGGGGGAGAAATGCTATCAGGTGTCATTGCAAGTCGCCCGCAGGGCTCCCCGCGATGACACCTGACAGCCCAATCCCCAATCCGAAATCCCCAATCCCAAATCCGCAATCCCCAGTTTCTTCTCAGCAGCGGGCCAACAGCGACTTGACGTAGGTGATGGCCTGGGTTGCCGCCTCGACTGGCGAGGGCATGGGCAGAATCTCGCTGGAAATGTAGCGGTCGTATCCAATTTCTTTCAGGACGGTCAGTACATCGAAGATGCAGAGATGGCCGAAGCCGGGCGCCCAGCGGTTGCTGTCCGACAGGTGCACATGGCAGATCGACTTGCCCACGCGCTGGATGGCGTCCAATATCGAGACCTCTTCGATGTTCATGTGAAAGGTGTCAATCAGAACGCCAACCGTCGGCGAGTCCACTTCCCTGGCAAAAGCGAGCGCCTCATCCACGGTCAGGATGAATTCCACTTCATACCGGTTGATCGGCTCGACGCCCAAAATGACGCCCGTACCCTCGGCGTAGCGGGCGCACTCCCGACAGGCGTCCACCACCCATCTCCTCTGCAATTCGGCCGTAGCCGGGTCTTTGCTGAACGTTTTTCCCCGAATCAGGCCGATGGCGATCACCGCCTGATACTCAGAGGCAAAATCCACATGCGCCTTGATGCGTTCAATCGCTTTGCGCCGAACGTCCGGGTCTGGGTCGATCCAACTGAGGCCCTCTTCGCCAAAAGCCAGGCCCGTGCCGACCATCGAAATGGACAGATGGTGCGCATCCAGCTTCTGGCGCAGGGCGCGCACGTCGAGCGCCGCCGGGTCGGCGATGTGCAATTCAATCGCATCGTATCCCAAATCAGCGATGAGAGGCAAATGTTCATCAATCCCTCCGGTGAAGACCAAGGGGGCAAACTTAGGCTTCGCGGGAGTTACCGTTACTGAGAATCTCAAGAGTCTGTCCTTTCGCAAATTGGAAATGGTATGGTTGAGTTCAGCCGCTCGACATTGACGGACGCTCAGCCGCCGTTGAACCGGTCGCCCACGGCCAGGCCATTGCCCGGCCAGCCGGGCGGCCGCCTGCGCGCTGCGTGTTTAGAGCAGGGCCTTCAGATCGTCGGCGGCGCGCTTCATGTCGAAGAACACCAGGCCCAGCTTGGCGTCTTCGCGGGCCAGCACGGTCAACACGGCCTCTTCTCCAATGGCCGTCAGGATGACGAAGCCCCGCTCGCCCTTGACGTACACCTGGGTCAGGGCGCCGCGCCCCATCTCCTGGGCGATGCGCTCCCCCAACGACAACATGGCGGCCGACATGGCCGAGACCCGATCTTCCTCGATGCCTCCCGGCAGTGACGAGGCAATGCTGAGCCCGTCAATGCTGACCACAGCCGACGCTTCAATGTCAGGCGTGCTCACCTGGAGGTCCCGTAGACGACGAACCATGAGTTCTGTTCTGGACATACTGCTCATTGAGCTACCCCTTTCTGCATTCATCCGGTTTCTTCTTCTATAGCGCACTCAACACTCAAGACGCGCGTGTATCATATCATAGATTTACAAGTATGTCAACGACCCCCACAATTGACAATTCGCCCGTTTCGTGGTATCTTTATCCACAAATATCAATCACACAGAGGCTGTGATGGAGCAGAGTAGGCAGTCCAGGTCGCGCAGAGAGCCCGGAACAGGTGCGAGCCGGGTGTGATGCTCCTGCCGAAAATCCCTCCGGAGTCGCCAACCGAAAGCCCCTGAATGGCGGGGCGAGTAGGCCTGGCCGGTTTCGCCCCCCGTTATTGGGACGAGGGTATTCTGGTGTACCCTGTGAGACGAGCGGTAAAGCTAATCGGGGTGGTACCGCGGGAGTTGCGAGGCTCTCGTCCCCTGGGGACGAAAGCCTTTTTGTTTGATCTATACACAGGAGAGACTGAACGATGTTCAAAGAAGTGCCCAGTGCGGCAAACTTTCCCAAGCTGGAAGAAGAGATCCTGGCCTTTTGGAAGGAGCGAGACATCTTCCACAAAAGCATGGCACAGCGCGAGGGCGCCACGCCCTACGTCTTCTACGAAGGGCCGCCAACCGCCAATGGCCTGCCCGGCATCCATCATGTCCTGGCGCGGGTGTTCAAAGACCTCTTCCCACGCTATAAGACCATGAAAGGCTATTACTGCTACCGCCAGGGCGGCTGGGACACGCATGGCCTGCCGGTCGAACTGGAAGTGGAGAAGGAGCTGGGCTTCAGCGGCAAGCGCGAGATCGAGCACTACGGCGTGGCCGAATTCAATCGAAAATGCCGCGAGAGCGTCTTCCGTTACGTGCGCGAGTGGGAAGCGCTGACCGACCGCATCGCCTTCTGGGTTGACCAGGAAAAGGCTTATGTGACCCTGCGCAATGAGTACATCGAATCGGAATGGTGGATTCTGAAGCAGTTGTGGGAGCGCGATTTCATCTATCAGGGCTACAAGGTCGTGCCCTACTGCCCTCGCTGCGGCACCCCTCTGTCCGACCACGAGGTCGCCCTGGGCTATCGGGAAACGGACGACCCTTCCATTTATGTCAAGTTTCCGGTCAAAGATGAACCTGGCACCTATTTCCTGGTCTGGACGACGACGCCCTGGACGCTGCCCGGCAACGTGGCGCTGGCGGTGAAGGCCGACGTGGATTATGTCGTGGTCGAGCACGGCGACGGCCCAGACCGCGAGCGGCTTATCGTGGCCCGCGAGCTGATGGCCGAAGCCTTAAACGGCCATGAGGGCTACCGCATTGTCGAGGAAATGAAAGGCAGCAAACTGGTCGGCAAACGATATTTGCCCCTTTTCACCTTCCTGCCGGTAGACAAGGATTATTGCTACGTCATCGCCGCCGATTTCGTGACCACCAAAGAGGGCACCGGCATCGTCCACATGGCCCCGGCCTTTGGCGCAGACGACATGGCGGTCGGCAAGGAATACGACCTGCCCGTGCTAGAGACGGTTGATGAAGAAGGACGCTTCATCAGCGCGGTCGGGCCCTGGCGCGGCATGTTCGTCAAAGACGCCGACCCGCTCATCATCCAGCATTTGCAGGAACGGGGCATCATGCACCAGGTCAAGACCTACACCCATACCTATCCCTTCTGCTGGCGGTGCGACACCCCACTGCTGTATTACGCCAAGACCAGTTGGTTCATCGAGACGACGCGCGTCCGCGACCGCCTGCTGGCCAACAACGATAAAATCAACTGGTATCCCGAACACATCAAGTACGGGCGATTTGGCAACTGGCTGGCCAACAACATTGACTGGTCGTTGGGCCGCGAGCGCTATTGGGGCACCCCTCTGCCAGTCTGGCAGTGCGACCGCTGTCGCCATCAGGAATGTATCGGCAGCGTGGCCGAATTGAAAGACAAGGTGGGGCCGCAGCGCGCCCACGAGCTGGACAACCTCGACCTGCACCGCCCCTATGTGGATGCCGTGACGTACCGCTGCCCCAAGTGTACCGGCACGATGCGGCGCGTGCCCGAAGTGTTGGACTGCTGGTTCGATTCCGGGTCCATGCCGGTAGCACAGTGGCACTATCCCTTCGAGAACCAGGACAAATTCGCGGCCAACTTCCCCGCCGATTACATCTGCGAAGCGGTGGACCAGACGCGCGGCTGGTTCTACAGCCTGCACGCCATCTCGACGCTGTTGTTCGACGAGCCGTGCTATCTGAACTGCGTCTGCCTGGGCCTGATCCTGGACGGCGAGGGCTTCAAGATGAGCAAATCGCGCGGGAACGTGGTCAGCCCCTGGGACGTGCTGAACGTCCACGGCGCCGACGCCCTGCGCTGGTACCTGTTCTCCGCCAGCCCGCCCGGCAACGAACGCCGCTTCTCGGTAGACCTGGTCGGCGAGGTGGTGCGCAAATTCCTGCTCACGCTCTGGAACACCTATTCTTTCTTTGTCACCTACGCCAACATTGACGGCTTCGACCCGACGCAACACACCCTGCCGGTGGCGGAGCGTTCCAGCCTCGACCGCTGGGTGCTGGCCGAGCTGCACAAACTGACCGCCCACGTGGACAACGCCCTGGCTGACTACGATGTGACCGGCGCGACCCGGCCCATCGCCGCCTTTGTGGACGACCTCAGCAACTGGTATGTGCGGCGTTCGCGGCGGCGGTTCTGGAAGAGCGAGGAAGACAAGGACAAAGTGGCCGCCTACCTGACGCTGTATGAATGCCTGGTCACGTTGTCCAAACTCGTCGCGCCGATGATGCCCTTCATCGCCGAGGAGATGTACCAGAACCTGGTCCGCACGCTCGACCCCGACGCGCCGGAGAGCGTCCACCTGTGCGATTTCCCGACGGCAGACCCGGCGCTGGTGGACGAAAAGCTCATCGCCGACACGCAGTTCGCCATGCGCATGGTCAGTCTGGGCCACGCAGCCCGCAACAAGGCGGGCATCAAAGTGCGACAGCCTCTGGCCCAGGCCCTGTTCCGCGTGCGAACCGACGAAGAAGGCGAGTCGCTGAAACGCCTGGCGCCCGAAATCGCCGAGGAACTGAACGTCAAGCAGTTGGGCTTCATCCGCGAGGCGTCGGACGTGGCCGATTATGTCGTCACCGCCATCCCGTCCATCGCCGGCAAGAAATACGGCGCGCTGTTCCCCAAGATCCGGGCGGCGCTGGCCCAGGCCAGCGGCTATGACCTGGCCCAGAAGATCAAGAGCGGCGAAAGCATCACCCTGTCGGTGGAAGGGGAACAGGTCTCGCTGTTGCCCGAGGAGCTGGACATGCGGATCACCCCGCGTGAAGGCTTTGCGGTGGCCGAAGAAAGCGGCTATCTGGCCGCCATCACGACAGAACTGACCCCCGACCTGGTGCGGGAAGGCCTGGCGCGCGAGCTGATCAGGCGCATCCAGACGATGCGCAAAGAGGCCGGCTTCCGCATCGAGGACACCATCGTGGTCTATTACCAGCTTGGGCCGACGATGAATGAAGCGCTGCGGTCTTTCGCCGACTACATCAGACAGGAGACGCTGGCCGTCAGGCTGGAGGAAGGTGACGGCCCCGACCAGGCCTATCGTCAGGAGTTTTCACTCAGCGGCGAGACCATCAAGCTGGCCCTGACGCGGGCGGCGCGATAAGCAATAAGGAGGAGGGAAGAGCCCTGCCATGTTACTGGCCGAATTGAGGGAGCAAGTGCTCTACTACAGCAGGAAAATGACCCAAGAGAATCTGGCGCGGGCCAGGCAGGGCAACGTCAGCGCACTGGACCGCGCGACGGGGCTGATCGCCGTCACGCCTTCGGCCGCCGAATATGCGGGCATGACCGCCGCCGACATCGTGGTCATCGATCAGGAGGGCAACATCATCGAGGGACGCTGGCTGCCAACCAGCGAACACCCGATGCACACGCTGTTCTATCGCCGCCGGCCGGACATCGGCGCCGTGTTGCACTGCCACCCCCCGTTTACCTCGATCTTCGCCGCGACCCACGAGACCATCCCGCTCGTGCTCGCGGAAACGGCTTCGGGCGTGGGGCATTCCATCAAGGTCGCGCCTTATGAATCGCCGGGCACAGTCGAGCTGGGGGAAGCATGCCTTGAAACGATGGGAGACGGTACAGCGGTGGTCATGGGCGGCCACGGCCTGCTCACAGTCGGCCCCGACCTGCCGAGCGCGTATTCCTCAGCCGTTTCTGTCGAGGACAACGCCTTCATCGTGGTCTACTCGCGTTGCATGGGCGCGCAACCGCACATCATATCCGACGCAGAGGCTGCCGTCCTGCACGCCAGATGGCTGGCCAAATACAGGCCCACCGCCTATTCCAAATAGCCCGGCGGAAAGCGCAGCCCCTGCACACGAGCGCGAAGCTCGCCATACTGCTGATACGCGGCGTCGTAGCGCGCCTGGGCCGCCGGGTCAGGGTAAAAGGTACGTTGGACGCGACTGATGGCGGCAATCTCCTGTGGAGAGGCGTAGACCCCTGCGCCCAGGCCGGCCAGGAATGCCGCGCCCAGGCAACCGGCCTCGCGGACTTCCATCACCTCGACGGGGACGCCGGTGATGTCCGCTTTGAGCTGCATCCAACGCTCCGACCTGGCACCGCCGCCGGTAGCCCTCAGGCAATTCACCGGCAGGCCAGCCCGCCTCAACGACTCCAAATTGAGGCGCAGCTCAAAGCATATCCCATCGAGGATGCCCTTGACCAACTCGGCCCGGTCGGTGTCGAGGGTCAGGCCAAAGACCGCGCCGCGCTGCGCCGCATCAAGCCAGGGCGTGCCCGCGCCAGCAAAATACGGCAACACGAATACCTGAGCGGGGCGATTGGGTGTCTGCGCGATGATGGCCTCATACGGGTCACGCCCTTCCTCACGCGCTTGCTGCGCCTCTGGCACGCCTAACGTATCTCGATACCACCGCAGGACAGCGCCCGCCGTAGTCACCGCCCCAAACGAAATGTACAGCCCATCAATAACATGAAAGCCACAACTGTAGTTACCTGCCAGCATCTCGGGGCTGAGCAGGCACCGATCGAATACCAGCGTGGCGCATTCGCCGGTGCCGACCGAGAGCGCGGCCGTGCCCTCGCCCAGTACAGCCGACCCCAGTGCAGCACAGGCCTGGTCAAAGCCGCCGGCGACGATCTTCACTCCGGGTTTCAGCCCCAAATCCCCGGCGACCGCACCGCCCACGCGCCCGACCACCTGAGCGGACCTGGTCAGCGGGCAAAACTTGTCCGCATCCACACCGCATTCGGCCAGCAGCCCATGCGCCCAATCGCGGCGGCGAATGTCTACCGCCATCGTGCGCACGCCCAGCGAATAGTCCATGGCCGCTTCCAGGCCCAGACGCATCTGCACCAGTTCCTGCAGGCCCACGAACTTCCAGGCGCGTTCGTAGGTTTCAGGCTGGCGTTCACGGAACCAGAGGACTTTGGGCAAGACGTACATGCTGTGCACCGGCATTCCGGTCAGTTGGAACAGCCGTTCCCGCCCGACTGTACGCGCCAGCCAGTCGGCCTGCGGCGCAGCGCGCCCAGCGAAGCGATGAACGAGGGGATGCGCGTCTTGGTATGCACGAGCCCGGTCAACAGCCCGGCGCCCACGCCGACCAGCGTGGCGACCACAAATGCCCCGTAGCCC
>DAOTYC010000218.1:0-4118 GCA_034435095.1 Anaerolineae bacterium
CCCGAGCCGCCGCCGACCGACACGCCGACGCCTGAGCCGCCGCCGACCGACACGTCTACGCCCGAACCGTTGCCGACTGACACGCCGACGCCTGAGCCATCGCCGACCGACACACCCATGCCTGAGCCGCCGCCGACCGACACGCCTGTCGCGCTGAGCATGGCATCGGCGCCAGAACTGGCGACGGCGACAGGGGCGGGGCCAACGCCGGCCGCGCTCGCGCTGAGCCGTCAATCGGCGACTGACGCGCAAGAGGGCCAGGTGACAGCCACCGTCACGCCCGTGTACGGCGAAGTCACAGCCAGTAAAGTGCCGCTGCGCGACGGCCCTGGCCGGGAATTCCCGGTGATCGGCCTTCTGCATAGCGGTTTTGTCGTCCAAATTGTGGGTTCCAGCCCTGACGGAGAGTGGTTCAGGGTCATTGCGCCAACTGGCGAGACAGGTTACGCCGAAGCCGATTTTATCGAGCAGAGGCCTGGTCTGACGCCAGCCTCCCCGCCGCCCATCGTGGTGACTTCTGCGCCTGTTCCCCAAATAGGGGTCGGCGGTGTGACCGGGGAATTCAGGACCGGCACGGTCATCACCGGCACGAAATTGCGCAAAGGCCCCAGCTCCGACTTCGGGCCGGCCGCCCGGGTGGAGGCGGGGGATACGTTCGAGCTGATCACCACCAACCTCGATGGGAGTTGGTACCAGGTGCGTCTGCCCGACGGACAGGTAGGCTGGATCATGGCCTACAAAACCCGGCTTCTGGAGCCGACGTCTATCGCATCGCCCGATACGCCGCCGACGGCCACAGCAGCAGCCACGCCCACCGAATCGGCGACGGCCACGCCGGAGGCGACGCCGTCTCCTACTGCTGAGGCCTCCCCGACGCCCAGTCCTACGTCTCAAGCTGGCTTGGCGATGGTTCTGGCCGAGGATTCGCCCTATCGCGGACAGGCCCTGCTCGGCGTGGTCCTGATCGTCGCCGGCATAGGCGTATTTCTGATCGCCATCGGCCTGGGGGTGATGCACTTTACCTCTCAGCGGGCGCGTTGAAAGCAAACTGAACAAGTCGGAGGCGACTATGCACAGCGACATTGCCAGGATACTGATCTCGGAGCAAGAATTACAGAATCGAGTCAAGGAACTCGGCGCGCAGATCTCGGCGGACTACGCCGGCAAGGACCTGTTGTTGGTGTGCGTGCTCAAGGGCGGGGTCATGTTCCTTTCAGACCTGCTGCGGGCCATCAGTATTCCCGTCAGCATTGACTTTATGGCAACGTCGAGCTATGGCGCCAGCACGCAATCCAGCGGCGTAGTCAGGATCATCAAAGACCTGGATACTCCGCTCGAAGGCAGAAACGTGCTCATCGTTGAAGACATCATTGATACAGGGCACACGCTGGACTATCTGGTGCGCATTTTGAACGAGCGCAAGCCGGCCAGCCTGCGCATTTGCACGCTGCTGAACAAGGCTGAGCGGCGAGAACTGGACATCCAGGTAGATTACATTGGTTTCGACATCCCCAACGAATTCGTGGTGGGATATGGGCTGGATTACGGCGAAAAATACCGGAACCTGCCTTACGTGGGCGTGCTCAAACCTGAGCTCTATTCGTGAGGGATGCTGCGGTGTACTCGAGCCTGCGAGAGTTCGTTACCTTTCTGGAAGGTCGCGGCCAGTTGCGCCGCATCACAGCTCCGGTCAGCGTCGAGCTGGAGATCACCGAAATCACCGACCGGGTTTCCAAAGGGCCGGCTGAAAAAAACGTCGCCCTGCTGTTTGAGAATGTGACCGGCTATGAGATGCCTGTGCTGACCAATGCGTTCGGATCGGCCCGGCGTATGGCCTGGGCCTTGGGCGTGGAAGAACTGGACGAGCTGGGCCATCGCCTGGCCCGGCTTCTGTCGCTGGATATGCCCCGCACGCTGGGCGAGAAAATGCGCAAAGCGGGCGACCTGCTCGGTGTGTTTCGTGCGACCCAGCCCAAGAGGGTGAAAGATGCGGCCTGCCAGGAGGTGATTTGCCGCGACTCGCCATCACTGAACGACTTGCCCATCCTGAAGTGCTGGCCGGAGGACGGCGGGCGGTATATCACGCTGCCAGCAGTCATCACGCGGCGGCCCGGCACAGGGCGACGCAACGTCGGCATGTACCGCCTGCAGGTATTCGACGAACGGACGTTGGGGATGCACTGGCAGATTCACAAGGGCGGCGCAGAGCACCAACACGACGCCGAGCGGTTGGGCCAGGAACGCATTCCGGTGGCCGTAGCCCTCGGCGGCGACCCGGCCATCACCTGGGCGGCGTCCGCACCCATGCCGCCCGATATAGATGAGCTGCTCCTGGCTGGCTGGCTCAGAGGCCGACCGGTGGAGCTGGTCCCGTGCGTCTCACAGCCGCTGGAAGTGCCGGCCGATGCCGACATCGTTATCGAGGGCTACGTTGACCCGACTGAGAGACGGATCGAAGGGCCATTTGGCGACCATACTGGCTATTACTCCCTGCCTGACGAATACCCGGTCATGCACGTTACGGCCATTACCCGCCGCGAGTCGCCCATCTACCCCGCCACCGTGGTTGGCCGTCCGCCGATGGAAGACTACTGGATGGGCAAGGTGACCGAACGGCTGTTCCTGCCCCTCATCCGCATCTTTCAGCCAGAAGTGGTAGACATCAACATGCCGGCTGAAGGCGTGTTCCACAACCTGGTCATCGTCAGCATCCACAAGCGGTATCCTGGCCAGGCCCGCAAGGTGATGTACGGCCTGTGGGGGCTGGGGCTGATGATGCTGTCGAAGGCGTTCCTGATCGTGGACGATGACGTCAACGTGCATGACCTGTCCGAAGTGGCCTGGCGCGTCAGCAACAACGTAGATTGGCGGCGGGACATCGTGATCGTTGACGGCCCGGTGGATGCTTTGGACCATGCTTCGCCACAACCCAACTACGGCGGGAAAATCGGCATTGACGCCACTCGAAAAGGCCCCGCCGACGGCCACAGCCGCCCCTGGCCGCGCGATATTGTCATGACCGAAGCCGTTCGTCGGCTGGTGGACAGTCGTTGGGAGGAGTATGGCCTCTAAAACGTCCATCGCCGTCTTTCTGGACATGATCAAGTTCGAGCACACCGTGTTCGCGCTGCCGTTCGCCTATATCGGCATGTTGCTGGCCGCGCGCGGCTGGCCTGGGTGGTGGAAGTTTGTCTGGATCACCATCGCTATGGCCGCTGCCCGCACCGCGGCCATGTCTTTCAATCGCTTCGCCGACCGACAGTTCGACGCGCGCAATCCACGCACGGCGAGCCGTGCCATCCCGCAGGGGCACATATCGGCCCGCACGGCGTTGTGGGTCGCGGTGGTCTCGGTGGTCATATTGGCCGTCGCTGCCTGGCTGCTCAATCCAATTTGCCTGTACCTGCTGCCGCTGGCCGCCCTGTTCCTGCTGGGCTACTCGTATACCAAGCGGTTCACCTGGCTGTCCCACTGGATTCTGGGCATCACCGATGGCATTGCCGCCGCTGGCGCGTGGCTGGCCGTGCGCGGCACGCTCGACGGGCCAGGTTTCTTGCTGTGGTTCGCGGTCGCTGTGTGGATCGCCGGATTCGACCTGCTCTACGCCTGCCAGGATGTCGAGTTCGACCGGCGCGAAGGACTGCACTCGGTGCCGGCGCGGTTCGGCGTATCCGCCGGATTCGTATGGGCACGCATCAATCACGCGCTCATGGTCGCCGCCCTGGCCCTCACCGGGCTGTGGGCCGGGCTGGGGTGGCCGTATTGGGCCGGCCTGGCCGTGGTCGCCGCCCTGCTCATCTACGAGCACGCCCTGGTCTCGCCCAATGACCTGAGCCGGCTCGACCTGGCTTTTTTCAACGTCAACGGCTACATCAGTTTGATTACGTTGGCCAGCGTGACACTGGGGCTGATTGTAGCAGCGCCATGAAAGGATAAACCCAACATGACCAATCTAGAAGGAAGCGTTCGTTTTGTTTGTAACCGCCAGAGAGGCGTTCACCCCCGCCGCCCCTTCTGGGGGCTGTGGAAAGCCGCCCTGCTGCTGTTGGCGCTGCTCGCTGTTGCGCTGAGCGGTTGCGACCTGCTCTCCAAAGAGCCGGGACAGCTCAAGGTCGGCG
>DAOTYC010000219.1:0-4803 GCA_034435095.1 Anaerolineae bacterium
GAAGAATCTCAACGCCTGCCAGCGCGAGATGCTTCGCCTTCGGCTCAGCATGACGGGAGGGGGCGGCGTTTCTTCCCCTATGAGCGGCGCGCCCGCGCGCCGTGGGGGAGCTCAGCATGACGCAGCCGAGGCTTCTGCTAACTCGCCTAAAATTCTGGATGCACCCGTAAGATTCGGCTCATTCGTTAAGTCCAGGAAGTGTGGTATAATGGAAAGCCTGAAGGCCAATCCTCAAGCATGCAGTTTGGATTCCCACATGCGACACAATTGAGGGCTGGCCGCTTGAACTTCAGGCCTGGCAGCTCAACTGCCAGGCGGGGAGGGGGCATCGGGTGAGTGTGCATATTCGGCGGATTCTGGCAACGGCTTTCATCGTCCTGTCGCTGGGCGTCGCTGCCGCCGGCAGGCGTGAGCCGGTCGCTCTGGCGCAGGAGCCTGAGCCACTTTTCGCCTATACGCACCAACAGCCCAGCAACAACCGGTTCGTGCCGGGCCGTGGGGTGATGCCGTTCGCCATCCCGCTGGACATCGAGCTGGCCGGGCAGACGCAATGGCTGGTCGCCGCGCCGCTCAGAAAAGGCAGTGTCTGGGTCGCGGTGCTGGCCGATGGGCGCGTGCAGGCTTTCGATGTGGTCGGCAAGAAAGCGACGCCGCTCGAAATCGGACCAGCGAGCCTGCTGGCCGGCTCGCCGCCGCTGCTCAAAATCGAGGACGATGCACCGTCGTTGATTGTGCTCCCAGCGGAGGCATCGCCACTGGCGTATCCGGTTGCCTTGCCGGGCGGTGAGGGGCGTGTTGCTTATGTGGCACAGAATGGCGACCCGGTCATCTTCGGCGTGGAGGGCGAACTGGCGCGGGCTGCCATCAACGCCCTGCCCGATGCGCGGCTGCTGGCCGATGACCGTCGGCGCATCCTGGTTCTGACCGATCCGACGACGCGCTATGAGCACGGCGTGCTGGGGGATGAGCTGGAGGCCGGCGGGGCGATGCTCATGGCTACCGAGCCGCAACTGGCGGTGGTGACACATCTGGTCTTTAAGGATGAGACGGTGGCCGAAGAACTCGCGCCGTTGTGGGCCGACCTGGATGACGACCGGCGGCGCGAGATCATGCTGACGCTCAGTACAACGCAGGGCGTGGCGCAGATAGTGGCCTTCAATGACAAGGGTGTGCCTTTGGTTGGGGGCCCGGCGGCCGGCGAGGGCAGAATATGGCGACACGCCATCGCCGTGGCGCCATTCGGGCCAAATGGTGAGCTGGAATTGGCCGCTGTGTTGGCGCCGCATACCGACAGTGTGGTCGAGTTCTATCGCTGGGCTCAATACCGCCTGGAAGTCGTCGCCCAACTGCCAGGCTATGCCTCGCACGCGGTCGGTTCACGCAACCTCGATCAGGCGGCCGCTGGCGACTTCGACGGCGATGGCCGCGTCGAGCTGCTCGCGCCGGCTCAGTCACTGCGCAGCCTGGCCGCCATCCGGCGCACCGCCGACGGCGCCGAGGAAGCCTGGACTGTCCCGCTCGACGGCGTGCTCTCGACCAACCTGGCCATGGTGAGCTTGCCCGATGACAGGTTGGCCGTCGGCGTGGGCTACGGCAGCAAGCACCTGCGGCTGTGGCTGCCGTGAGTGGGTTTGCGGAGTGCGGATTGACGATGGTGTAGTTGGATTATGCAATTGGCGCTATGACAGGAGAGTTAATATAATGATAGCAATAAATGAGTCGCTACTGGACGAGATGACAGCAGTCATTGTTCAAGAAGTCGATCCCGAAGCCATTGTGCTATTTGGCTCTTATGCCACCGGACAGGCGACGCCGGATTCAGATGTGGACCTGTTGGTCATTGAGGCGGACCCTTTTGGGCCAGGACGCGACCGCTGCCAGGAAATGGTAAAGCTATGGCGAGCTTTGGCGCGCTTCGGCGTAGCCAAAGACATTCTGGTTTATAGCCGTGGCGAAGTTGAGCACTGGCGTAATGCCCGCAATCATGTCATCGCCAAAGCACTGCGGGAGGGAAAGGTGTTGTATGGACGATTATGAATATGCTAAGCGACTCATCTCGGCCGCTCGCAAAGACTTGAGAGCGCTGGCTGGAATGGAAGACACCGTCGTATTCGCTGAGGAGGTTTTTGGCTTTCACGCCCAACAAGCTATCGAGAAAGCTCTCAAGGCCCGCCTCTCACTGGCCGGCATAGAGTACCCCAAAACGCATGATATCAGTTTACTATTGTCCATTCTCGCGAAATGTGGTGTCATAACAGAGGACTATACTGACCTTTTAGAATTCAATCCTTACGCTGTCCAGCTCCGTTACGAGGCCTTTGATGAAATTGGCAAGCCACTCGACCGTGCCGCTGTTATTCGGCGTGTGACGGAAGTAGTAGAAAGCACTCAGCAGATTATCAATAACTATCTGCGCTCGGATGGACAGTGAGTGGCAAGGCACCGCAAGTGAGCGAGGTTTTGAGCGCCAAACGGGCGACATGGCGGGCAGTCATAATTGGGGCGGCATTGGTGCTGGCTTTGGCTATCGGCCCACCGCCCGCAGAACCGTCTGCGCCGACGCCGTCACCTGGCGCGTCAGCCGACGGCCAGAAAGGAGATGATTTCGAGATGACCACTGTACACGGCAAACCGAACCGCTTGATTCACGAGAAAAGCCCCTACCTGTTGCAGCACGCCTACAATCCGGTCGATTGGTACCCCTGGGGGGAGGAGGCGTTCGCCAGGGCGCGGGCCGAGGACAAACCCATCTTCCTGTCCATCGGCTATTCGACCTGTCACTGGTGTCACGTCATGGAGCGCGAATCCTTTGAGGATGCCGGGGTCGCCGCGCTGATGAACGACGCCTGGGTGTCGATCAAGGTTGACCGCGAGGAGCGGCCCGATATTGACAGCATCTACATGGACGTGGCGCTCAAGGTCACCGGCAGCGGCGGCTGGCCGCTCAACCTGCTGATGACCGCCGATCAGAAGCCCTTCTTCGTGGCGACCTACATTCCCCGTCAGTCCCGTTTTGGCCGCGTCGGGATGGTAGAGCTGGCGCAGCAAGTCAAATCGCTGTGGCAGACCGACCGTCAGCGGCTGCTGGACGCGGCGGAGCAGATGGCCGAAGCCGTGCGCCAGCCTCAGCCGGACGCAGCCGGTCCGGCGCTGGACGGGCGCGTGCTGGAGCAGGCCTACCGCCAACTGGCCGACCGCTTCGACGCGACGCACGGCGGCTTCGGCGCGCGGCCTAAGTTTCCCACGCCGCACAACCTGCTGTTCTTGCTGCGTCACTGGCAGCGCACCGGCGACGTGACACCGCTGGACATGGTTGAGAAGACGTTGCAGGCCATGCGCCGCGGCGGCATCTACGACCACGTCGGCTTCGGCTTTCATCGCTACTCTACCGACGCGCAGTGGCTGCTGCCGCATTTCGAGAAGATGCTCTACGACCAGGCTATGCTGGCCCTGGCCTATACCGAGGCCTATCAGGCCACCGGCCGCGCCGAGTACGAGCATACAGCGCGCGAAATCCTGGCCTACGTGCTGCGCGACATGACCGACCCGCGCGGCGGGTTCTATTCGGCAGAGGATGCTGACAGCGAGGGCCAAGAGGGCAAGTTCTATCTCTGGACGGTGGAAGAGATTCGGTCGCTGCTGAGCCAGGAGGACGCCGATTGGGTCATTGCCACCTTTGGTCTGAACGAGGAAGGCAACTTCCGCGAGGAGGCCAGTGGCCTGCGCACGGGCGAGAACATCCTGCACCTCAGCCGCCCGCTGAACGAGGCCGAGAGTGCACGCTGGGCAGTCATTCGTGAACGGCTGTTCGCCGTCCGCGAGCAGCGCGTTCACCCCCACAAGGACGACAAGGTGCTGACCGACTGGAATGGGCTGATGATTGCCGCGCTGGCCAGAGCGTCGCAGGCGTTCGACGAGCCGGCCTATCGCGCTGCCGCCGAACGGGCTGCGCAGTTTGTCCTGACGGTCCTGCGCGACGCCGACGGCCGGCTGTTGCACCGCTACCGCGACGGCGAGGCGTCCATTCGCGCCCACGCCGACGATTACGCCTTTCTGATCTGGGGCCTGCTCGACCTGTACGAGGCGACCTTCAAGCCGACCTATCTGCGCGAGGCGCTGCGCCTGAACGCCGAACTGCTGGCGCATTTCTGGGACGAGGAGCGCGGCGGCCTGTACTTCACTGCCGACGATGGTGAGCCGCTACTGAGCCGCCTCAAAGAGGCCTATGATGGGGCCATCCCCTCAGCTAACTCGGTCGCCATGTCCAATTTGCTGCGCCTGGGCCGCATGACAGCCGAACCCGCCCTGGAAGAAGAGGCGGCGGCCATCGGGCGAGCTTTCGCCGGGATGGTGCGCGCTGCGCCGATGGGCTACACCCAGTTGCTGCAAGCGGTCAACTTCGGCCTCGGCCCGGCCTATGAGGTGGTCATCGTCGGCGAGGAGGACGCGCCCGACACACAGGCCATGCTGCGTGCCTTGCGCCGCTCCTTCACGCCCAACAAGGTCGTCCTCTTTCGTCCACCGGGCGATGCGCCCGAAATTGCCGCGCTGGCCGAATTCACGCTGTATCAGTATAGCCTGGACGGCAAGGCGACCGCCTATGTGTGCCAGAACTACGCCTGTGAGCGGCCGACGACCGATGTTGAGGAGATGCTGTCGCTGCTTTCAATTGGAGAGACCACGCGGGGCGTCTTGCCTTAGCCGCCGAACGGGGCTGGCGGTGTTGACGCTGCGGCGCATCGGCGGTATACTACCCGGCCAGACCATATTGATGGTGAGGAAGGAGCCCAGATGTTTCCTGTC
>DAOTYC010000220.1:0-4089 GCA_034435095.1 Anaerolineae bacterium
CTTCGCTGCGCTCGCAACGATCAGTTGGTTTCTGGGTGGCACGGGGCCGATATTCTCCAGGGCGAGTTTCCCATACCGGCCACACAGGAGGTGCAGTAAGAGATGGTGAGTTATCGCCAGCGGCGTGTCGCCGAACTCATCAAAAGCGAACTGGCTGAATTGCTCCAGCGCGAAGTGCGCGATGTTCGTTTGGAGCAGGTGTCCATTACTGACGTGGAAATGTCGCCGGACCTGCAAAATGCGCGGGTCTATTTCAGCATGATCGGGGACAGCGACCAGGTCAAGCAGACCATTGTCGCTTTTGAACACGCCGCCGGTTATTTTCGTAGGGAACTGGCGGCCAGAGTGAAATTGCGTTACACGCCCAGATTGACCTTCCATTTTGATAATTCGCTCAATGAGGGAGAGAAAATCGAACGGTTGTTGCGTGAAATTGCCGGCGAGCATGCACCCGGAGAAACCACGCCATGAGCCTGGACCGAGAGAAGCGTGTGGGAAGCGCCGACGCCTGCGCGTCGTTCATCCGCGGGGCGAAGCGCGCACTGGTTATCTGCCACCTTGACCCCGATGGCGATGCGATTGGTTCGTTGTTGGCGATGGGTTGGCTGCTGAAGGGCGTGGGGATTGACCATGCGCTGGCCTGCGACAGCCCGATACCGCAGCAGTGGGCCTTTCTGCCGCGCACTGTTCCAATTGTCTCGGAATGCGGCAATGGCTATGACCTGGTTATCACGGTGGATTGCAACGCCTTCGACCGATTGGGTAAGTTCTGTTCCATCACATCGCTGGCCAATATCCCCATTGTCAACATAGACCACCATGTCACCAACACTTTGTTCGGCCAGGTGAACTGGGTTGACAGCCAGGCCGCCTCCACGGCGGAGATGATTTATGAATTGGCCGCACCGCTGGGCGTCCCCCTGTCGCCGCAGCTCTCCACCTGTCTGTTGGTCGGCGTCGCCACCGATACCCAGGTATTTCGCACGCCCAACACCACGCCACACACATTGGAGGTGGCTTTGGAGACGGTCAGAGCAGGCGCATCGCTGCCTGACGTCGTCGCCCGAACGGTTGACTCGCGGAGTTTTAGCTCCATGCGCCTTTGGGCGCACGCGGTCAGTCGCGCCATTTTGTCCGATGGGGTGGTCTGGGCCGAGGTCACGCGCGCGGATATTGTCTCGACCAGCGCAGACCGCGAAGCAATCCGCGGCCTGATCAATTTTCTGTTGACGGCCCGCGAGGCCCAGGTGGCCGTCGTCCTCACTGAAAACTCGGATGGGGCCATTGACGTCAGCTTGCGCTCCAAGCCGGGCGTTGATGTGGCCGATGCGGCGGCCCGATTGGGCGGCGGCGGCCACCATCAGGCAGCCGGCTGCACCTTACAGGGTCCCATGGCTGATGTGCGGAACATGGTAGCTGCCGCCCTGCTGGAGTCGCTGGCCGAGCAGGGGATAGCATGGACCGGGCTTGACCTGGCCGTCTGACATCATTGGACATCAGGGGAACAGCGATGGACCTGGAGCAGCCTCAACTGGCGGGCGGCATTTTCAACGTGAACAAGCCGCGCGGCATGACCTCGCACGCTGTGGTGAACGTGGTGCGGCGCGCTTCGGGGCAGAAGCGAGTAGGCCACGCCGGCGCGCTCGACCCGCTGGCGACCGGCGTGTTGATCGTTTGCCTGGGCTGGGCCACCCGCCTGAGCGAGTACCTGATGGCCGGCGACAAACGATACCGCGCTGTGGTGCACCTGGGCGTCTCGACCGACACGTATGACGCCGACGGCAAAGTGACGGCAACCGCGGACGCCGCCGGTATCACCCTGGCGCAGGTCGCGGCAGCCCTTCAGGCCTTTCACGGGCCAATCGAGCAGACGCCTCCAATGTACGCCGCGCTCAAACGAGGTGGGAAACCGCTATACCGCCTGGCGCGGCAAGGCAAAATGGTCGAACGGGCGTCGCGAACGGTCTACATCCACGAGGTGTCCATCACAGACTGGGCGCCGCCCTTCGTGACGCTGGACATCCTGTGCTCCAAAGGCACATACATACGCGCGCTGGCGCACGACCTCGGTGAGGCTTTGGGCTGCGGCGCACATCTGGCTGCTCTGACACGGCTGGCCAGTGGTCCCTTTCGTTTGGAACAGGCTGTGTCTCTGGACGATTTGGCTGTCGCCTTTCGGGAAGGGCGCGCAGCCATGTTCTTGTATCCGCTGGCTGAAGCGTTGGCCGATTTTGACATGATAGCGATGGACGGCGCCGCCGCCGGACGCATCCGCAGCGGCCAGGCCGTCCAGGGGCCGGCAGCACAGCCAGGCGCGTTGGCAATGGCTGTGTCGCCTGCCGGTGAGCCGCTGGCGGTCGTCCGTTGCGAGTCGCCCGACGGCCGGTGGCAGCCGATCAAAGTATTGGCTTAAGGTGTCTGACAGGATGCAACTGTATGACAATCTGGCTTCCTTTCAACTGGAACGCAATACTGTCCTGACCATCGGCGCGTTTGATGGCGTGCACCTGGGCCATCAACACCTGGTCGGACAGATGATCAGCCGGGCAAAGCAGACCGATTGTTTGTCGGCCCTGCTGACGTTTCACCCTCACCCCAACGCCATTTTGATGCCTGATAACCCTCCGAAATACCTGACTACGCCGGGCCAAAAAGCGATGCTTTTGGAGCGGCTGGGGCTGGACATACTGATCATCCTGCCATTTGACCTGAGACTGGCCAATACTCCCGCTCGCGACTTCATCGCCAGGATTAATGGGCCGTTGCGTATCAGGGAGCTGTGGATTGGCCAGGGTTTCGCTCTGGGACGAGGCCGCGAGGGCGACGTGGCCACCCTCTCGCTCATCGGCCAACAGCTCGGCTTTGAAGTGCGCGTCGTACCGCCTTTCACCCTGGACGGGCAGGTGGTCAGCAGCACGCGCATACGGCAGTTGCTCACCGAGGGCCGGGTTGGCGAGGCCGCCCGCCTGTTGAACCGCTACCATAGCCTGTCTGGCGAGGTGGTGCACGGCGCCGGGCGAGGGCGGCGCTATGGCATTCCTACGGCCAACTTGCAGGTTCGCGCCAATCGCGCCGTGCCGGCGAATGGCATCTATGCCGTCTGGGCCGTTGTGGGCGATGAGAGACGCAAAGGTGTGGTGAATATCGGCTACCGACCCAGTTTTGACAACGGCGAGCGGACCATAGAAGTCCATATCCTCGACTTCAACGAGAATATCTACGGCTGTGACCTGCTTGTCGAGTTCGTGCAGTGGTTGCGGCCCGAACAGCGCTTCGACAGCGTGAACGCGCTGTATGCGCAGATCGAGCGCGACATCCAGCAGACTCGAGCCGTGCTGGACTCGCAGAACGTCTACCCGCAGCCTTTGCGCGCAGACCAGTGCAGCCCAGGCCGCGTAAGCTCAGGCCGACCGCGCTTCGAGGAATTGAGCTACACCGCCGACACGGGCATCTTGTGCTACGGGCAGGACCTGCGCGAGCTGTTTGAGAACGCTGCCTACGGCATGTTTGCCCTGATGGGCGACATTGATGGCCTGTTTGACACCACCCGACACCACGTGGAGATTGATGCACCGGACCGCGAAGCCCTGTTGGTTGATTGGCTGAGCGAACTGCTGTATTTGCACGACACCACCGGCGAGGTGTTCGTGCGTTTTGACATTCAGACCATCACCGAAACTCACGTGGAAGCTGATGTGTACGGGACTTTCCTGGCGCAACCCCGCCTGGAAATCAAGGCCGTGACCTATCACGACCTGTCCATCCAGGAGACAGAGGATGGCCTGAAGGCCACCGTCGTGTTCGATATCTAGACTACTCAGAAACTACCCTGTCCCGTCATTCTGAGCCAAAGCCCTGAACGCAGTGAAGGGGCAGCGAAGAATCTCAACGCCTGCCAGCGTGAGATGCTTCGCCTTCGGCTCAGCATGACGGAATCGGGCGGCGTTTCTTCCCCCATGAGCGGCGCGCCCACGCGCCGTGGGGGAGCTCAAAGGTGGAAAGAATTCTCAGGTTATCTATTATAGACCTGAACGGGTTTTCCCCAAAATGAAGGGACTGCTGGAGCGTTTCTGTCATTGACTCCTATAC
>DAOTYC010000221.1:0-5282 GCA_034435095.1 Anaerolineae bacterium
TTTAAGCGAGTTATCAGAAGCCTCAACCGCGTCATTCTGAGCTCCCCCACGGCGCGCGGGCGCGCCGCTCATTGGGGGAAGAAACGTCGCCCTATCCCGTCATGCTGAGCCGAAGGCGAAGCATCTCGCGCTGGCAGGCGTTGAGATTCTTCGCTTCGCTCAGAATGACGGGAGAACGTAGTTTCTTAGTAGCTCCCCCATGGCGCGCGGGCGCGCCCTGGGGGGAGCTCAAAATGACGGGGTAGGGCTGCGGCTCAGCATGGCAGAAGCGAGCCTCTGCGCCAGCCGCGCCTGTGTCTTTGGTCTGTGGGAGGCCATGTTGTCGCAGGTCAAAGCGGCTACTAATTGTCCAGCGCGCCGGCGTTGATCCAGGCGACCAGCACCTGTATCTCAGCCTGCGTTGGTTTGTCGCCGCGCGGGGGCATCTCTCCCGAAATGACCACTTTCGCCAACAGGCTGGCGGCTGCATCGCCCGGCGTTACGACCGGGCCGTTGCGCGACCCGGCCATCACCGCCGCGTGGCTGGTCAGAGACAGGTCCACTCGCGGCCTGGTGCTGCCGTGACACCGGATGCAATATTTGTTGAATAGCGGCATGACATCCGCGGCGAAACTGGGGCCGCCGCCCGTACCTGCTCCTGGCGACAAGCCGGGCTCTGCCGTGGGAGTCTCGGCGGGAGCAGCGGTAGGCGTATCGGTCGGTGGGGCAGGCGTCGGGGCTGGGGTGAGAGTTGGCGTGGGCACAGAGGTTGGCGTCGGTGTGTTGGACGCAAAGACCAGCTTATTCGGGCCGCCGGTGAGCTGCACGTAGGCGGCCAGCCCTGTCGCCCAGATGGCAGCGACTACGGCCACGATGATGATCTGCCGCAGGATCTGGCCGGCGGTCGGCCAGGCGATCCGCGGCCGGTCGAGCGAGGGATTGCTGCGCATATCAGGTCGAGCCATCGCTTTTCTCCTAGAATCCGTAGATGATGACGCCGCCCAGAAAGCCCAACGTGGCGGCCAGGGCGAAGTTGAAGGCAAAGCCGGCGACGTACAGCAGCATGGTGTTGGGCTTCCAGAGAATTCGCGAGCTGGACAGCCGGCCGATCAGCAGAAGCAAAGACAGCACGGTCAGCGTAGCGGCCAGGAAGAACTTGACATTGGAGTTGGGCGCTGCGCCGGCGTAGTCGGTCAGATTGGTTTGTATCCCGCTGGCTGCGGCGAGGAGGGTGGTGACAAAGACCAGAATGTTGTTATAGAAAGCGGCCTGCTCCAGGGAGCGGCTACGAAAGATAAGGGCCAACACCACGAACAACAACGCCGCCGTGGTCAGGGCGATGGGGAAATGGACAGCCATGACATGGGTGGGGTGCAACACGGTCACAGCGTGGATTACGCGGCTGATGAGTTCCATAGATCCTCCTGGCTCAATAGGTGATCTCCAACAGGCTTTCCCCGATCTCCCGCAGCACACTGGCAGGCAATTGGCTGAGCTTGTGGGCCAGGTGCAGGTAAAGTGAATTGACCGGCATAGCGACAAATTCCCGAAGCTGAGGCGTCAGATGCTGCAATTCGGCTGGAACGGAGGCAGTCGAAGTCGCTCCAGCGCCGGCAGCGGCGACGCTCGTTTTGCTCTCAGGGCAAGGCTTTTCGTACCCCGCTTGAAAATCGAGGAACATCTCCAGCGGAGCATCCAGATACTGGGCCAAAGCCTCCAACTCGACCAGTGGAATATCGCGCCGGCCATACTCGTATTCAGAAATGAGTCTCGGCGAGATGCCCAGAAAATCGGCGCATTCTTTCTGGGTCCTTTCCGCTTTCTGCCTGGCCAGTCGCAACTGTACACCGATCAATTTTTGACGCAGCAACATCCGTTCCTGCACGATGTCCGGTTGTTCGGGTTCGTTCTCCTCTTCGGCGACGGGGCGGCGTTCCCAAAAGTAAGTGGGTGGCACGCCAAAGTAGTCAGCCAGAGTTTCCAGTTGGGCAGCGGAGATGTCTGTCCGGCCCGCCTCGATATCGTTCATACTCTGCACGGTGGTATTGAGCAGGTTGGCGCACTGTATGAGCGACCGCCTGGCTTGCTTGCGGGCCTGGCGAATAAGCGCGCCCAATTCTCTGCGGCGAAATTCCCTGGTCGAAGGTTCCATAACTTTACTCCCTCTCGCAGACCCTGGACAGGCAGGATACGCCGAATGGTCTGGCCGAATCCGTGACCACACCAGTAGATGCCCCATCAGGATCGAGTGATAGAATCACGATGGCAATGATAGCACATTTTGTAAAAATACGCTAAAACCCGAATTGCAGCTTATCGGAGAATCTGCTATACTTGGGTATTCTATGATCTTTCCTGGAAACATAATCAACTGATACAACATCGTGGAGGACTTATTCATGTCGCACAGGCAAAAAGTTGTCATCATCGGCGGCGTGGCTGCTGGCCCCAAGATGGCAGCCAGGCTGCGCCGGCTGTTGCCCGACGCCGAGATCACCATCGTCGAGCGCGGCGATGTGCTCTCCTACGCCGGCTGCGCCATGCCATACTGCATCGGCGGCGACATGCCGGACTGCGAGCAGCTCAATCACTCGGCCAGCGGCACGCCGCGCGATGAGACGTTCTTCCGCCAGGTCAAAGACATCACCGTTCTGACCCGCACCGTCGCCGAAGCCATAGACCGCCGCAACAAGGCCGTCCGGGTCGTGGGCGTCGAGACGGGCCAGGCCCGCTGGCTGCCCTACGACAAATTGGTGCTGGCGACCGGCGGCGTGCACGTCACGCCGCCCATCGAGGGCATCAAGCTTGGCCGGGTGTTTCACCTGGCTCAGCCCCAGGATGCCATCCGCATCCGCGAGCTGGTCGCTTCCGGTGCGGTGCAGAAAGCAGTGATCATCGGCGGCGGGCTGATCGGCCTGGAGACCACCGAGGCGTTCGTGCGCCGCGGCCTGCAGGTTGCGATTGTCGAGATGTTGCCGCGCATCTTGCCCAAGCTGCTGGACGCGGAAATGGCTGTCCTGTTGCAGAATTATCTCTGCACCAAAGGGGTGGACGTTCGTGTGAACGAGCGGGTGTTGCGCCTGGAGGGCGATGGACAGGGCCAGGTCGCCCAAGTTGTGACCGACCAGGGCCAGATTGACGCCGACCTGGTGCTGGTCTCCGTCGGCGTGCGCCCGAACTCCCAGCTCGCCAAAGAGGCCGGCCTGGAGGTCGGCGTCACGGGCGGCATCGTCGTCAACGAGTACCTGCAGACCAGCGACCCGGACATCTACGCGGCGGGTGACGCAGTGGAGATGACTCACCTCGTCTCCGGCGGCAAGACCTACGCGCCGATGGGCTCGACGGCCAACAAGCATGGCCGCGTCATCGCCAACCACATCGCCGGCATCCCCGACCGCTTTAAGGGCGTTGCCGGGACGGCCGTGCTAAAAGTGTTCAATTACCACGTGGGCAAGACAGGGCTGATCGAGGAAGAGGCCCGCGCGGCCGGGTTCGACGTGGTCACCGCACTTAATCCGGCCTCCGATAAGCCGCACTACTATCCGGGCAATGCGCGCGTGTTCATGAAGATGGTTGCCGACCGCCCGACCGGCAGGGTGCTCGGCTTGCAGGTGGTGGGGCCGGGCGATGGCATCAAGCGCATTGATGTCGTCGCTACGGCGCTGCAATTCGGCGCCACAGTGGATGACATTGCCGCGCTGGACTTGGGCTATGCGCCGCCGTATTCAGCCGCCATAGACATCGTCGCCCATACGGCCAACATCATCCGCAACAAGCTGACGGGGCTCGTGGAGAGCTATACGCCGGCCGAGGTCAAGGCCAGGCTCGACCGCGGCGAGGATTTCGTGTGGCTCGACGTGCGCACTGCGGAGGAGTTCGCCCGGCACCACATTGACGACCCCAGGGTGCGGCTTATCCCGCTGGATGAGCTACGCCAGCGGCTCGGCGAGTTGCCGCAGGGAAAAGAGATTATCGTTTTCTGCGCCATCAGCCTGCGCGGCTATGAAGCCTATCGCCTGCTCAAGGCCCGCGGCTTCAACGTCAAGCTGATGGACGGCGGCATCGTCGCCTGGCCGTATGAGAAGGTGTGCTTCGTGCCGCCCGCGGCATGAAGCAAACGCCCCTCGCGAAAGTTCATCAAAGCTTTCGAGAGGGGCGCGTCTACCATTCAACATACTCTTCCCAATAAGGCGGTTGTATCTTAGCCATAGCCTTTCTACCGCTTCCGATAAATCTCTCGGCGCAGCCCAATCGCGTGGATCACAACCGTCTGTTCCTGGTGAAGAACTTCGTAGATGACCCGATAATCACCTACACGGAGTTTATAGAGGCCTGCAAGGTCACCCGTCAATGCTTCCAGTCTTATCTCGTCCAGGTTGAGGGCCAGCCACTTGATGCGTGCAATGATGCGTCGGCTCGCGGATTCATCCAAACGCGATAGCTCATGAGCGACTATGTCCAAGATGTGGATGCGATACACGATACCTACTCCAATCCGAGCCGTTGCAACACATCCTCAAGTGGCTCACCGCGCTCACCTGCCGCAACAGCTTGCTTCTGGCGCAAGAGCCTATCACGAACCGATTTTCTGACAGGCAATCCCTCATCAGGGTCGCCCAGCAATTCTAACAGCTTCTGTTCTATGGTAGTCTCAATCACTTCGATGAGCTCATTCTTTGTCATCTGAACAATTGTAGTATCCATACTCTCTCCTCTTGACCAGACTTGCCCCTTGCCGGACGCCTCAAGATTTTGTTGTTTGCGCTTCAATTATACACCTGAAGGGGCGTTTCATCAAAGGTTCAAGCGGCGCCGGGGTGCATCAGTCCGGCCGCGTCATGCTGAGCCGCAGGCGAAGCATCTCATGCCGCATTCCTCGTCTGTTATTGCGCCGCGCCGCGGCCAGCCAGCGCGCCGCTGGTCCAGCACCATTGCAGGTTGAATCCACCGCACGGGCCGATGACGTCCATCACTTCGCCTGCAAAATGCAGGCGCGGCACGAGGCGCGATTCCATCGTCTGCGGGTGCACTTCGGTCACGGGGATGCCGCCCGTCGAGAGTTGGGCGAACTTGAAGCCGCGTGTGCCGGTCACCTCGGCCTCCAGGTGGGAGAGCAGGTGGAGCAGCCGGTTGAGTTCCTTCTGGGATACGTCCGCCAGCCTGACGGCGGGGTCGAGCCCGGCCAGGGACAGCACGACAGGCGGGACTTTGGCCGGCATCACCGCCGCCAGGACCGCGCCCAGCGGAACGGGCCGGCGTCGCCAGCGGGCGATGAGCTCCAGCAATGCGTTGCGGTGAAAGGC
>DAOTYC010000222.1:0-9358 GCA_034435095.1 Anaerolineae bacterium
CGAAGAGGCCGTCGAGGTGGATACCACCGTACTGGAAATCATCCGCGACGGGCAGCGGGTGGCTTCGGCGCAGGAAGGCGATGCGGTAGAGATCATCCTGCCCATCACGCCATTCTACGCCGAAAGCGGCGGCCAGGTCAGCGACACCGGGCTGCTTATTCACTTTGAAAATGGCGAGGAGGAAGTGGGCTGGCAGGTCGAGGTGACCAGCGTCAGGCGCGTGGCGCCAGGCCTGTTGGTCCACGAGGGGACGGTCGCCGCCGGCAACCCGCGCCAGGGCGATACCGTCTGGGCCACGGTGGATGTCGAGCGACGCTGGGATACCGCCCGCAACCACACGGCGACCCATCTGCTTCATGCCGCGCTGCGCGAGGTGTTGGGCGAACACGCCCAGCAGGCCGGCTCGCGCGTCGAGCCAGAACGCCTGCGTTTCGATTTCACGCATTCCTCCATGTTGACCCGCGATGAGCTGCACATGGTGGAGCAGGCCGTTAACGACATGATCCTGGCGAACTACCCGGTCGAGGCCGTGGTGACCACCTATGACGAGGCAATCAAAGAGGGCGCGATCGCCCTCTTCGGCGAGAAGTACGGCCGCGAAGTGCGCGTCATCCGCGTCGGCGCCGAGGACATGCTGGTGAGCCAGGAGCTGTGCGGCGGCATCCACGTCTCGTGGACGAGCGAGATCGGCTTCTTTCATATCATCTCGGAGAGCAGCATCGGCTCGGGCCTGCGACGTATCGAGGCGGTGACCGGCCACGGCGCACAGGAGCTGGTGATGAACCGCCTGGCGGTGCTGGACTCGGCGGCAGCCTTCCTGGCCTGTCAGCCGGACGAAGTGGACCGCAAGGTCTTGGGCCTGCTGGACGAGGTCCAGAAGCTGGAGAAGGAGATGAACCGGCTGCGGCGGGAGCAGGCGCTGTTGGAGGGCGACCGGCTGTTGGCCCAGGTGCAAGACGTGTCGGGCGTCCCCGTCCTGGCGGTGCGCGTAAACACGGCCGTAGATGCCGACAATCTGCGCGACCTGACCGACTGGTTCCGCGAGAAAATGAAATCAGGCGTGGTGGTTTTGGGAGCGGTATTTGCTTCCAAGCCCAGCTTTGTGGCGGCGGTCACCCCCGATCTGGTGCAACGCGGCATCCATGCCGGCAAGCTGGTCAAGGCGGTCGCCGAAGCGGTGGGCGGCGGCGGGGGCGGCAAGCCGCACCTGGCCCAGGCCGGCGGGCGCGACCCGGGCCGCCTGGACCAGGCCCTGTCGCTGGTCCCTCAGTTGGTCAAAGAACAGTTGTCGCATTAGGAATGGGACCTGGCAGTTGGGCGGTTCAGTGGTGAGATGGACAGTTCATGGTGAGGACCTGATCAACAGTGTGCTGAAGCGTTCCTTGGGTTTTGCCAGCGAACGTTCGCCCCAGTTGGTCAGCGTGATTGACCCAGGTACCGAATACGCCAAAGCCCTGGTGGCGCGGGTCGAAGGCGACCGCGTGGTGGTGATCGGCGAGGGGATAGACCGCCATGCAGAGCTGCCTTTTGAACGAGGCGGCCGGGCGGTTGACCTGCGCCTGCGCCAGGCGTGCGACCGCGCGCTGCGGTGCGCTGAGGATATGACCGAGAGCATCGTCGGGTACAAGTGTGTCCCAGACCATGTGCTGATCACCTTGCCGGCCCATCTGGTGCGTCAGGCGGCCTTCACCGTCAGACAGAAACGCCAGTCGCCCGGCCAGGCCATCTCGAACAGGGAATTCGGCCAGGTGCTGAGCCGGGCCGAGCGGCTGGCTGTCCAGCAATTGGCCGGCCTGTTGGGCGTCTCCAAAGCGGAGGTCGTGCTACTGGCGGCCGAAGTGATGGACATCAAAGTAGACGGCCATTCCGTCAGCAACCCGGTGGGGTTCTACGGCAGCACGCTGTCGGTCACCCTGTTCAACGCGCTGGTCAGGAGCCAGAGCATGGGGATCGTGGAGCGACTGAGCGAGCACCTGGAGCTGGAGATTCTGCGGGCCATCCCGCTTGAATACGCCCTGACCGATTGCCTGCCCATGGAAGAGGCAATTCTGGTTGATATGGGCAGTGCGCTCACCTCCGTCGTCTGGGCGCGAAGCGGCTGTCCCATGAGGATGACCACCGTGAATCGGGGCAGCCGCGACCTGACACTGCGTTTGGCCGCGGCCATCGGGCTGTCGCCCGAGCAGGCCGAGGTGCTGAAGCTGAAATATGCGTTGGGCGAACTGGCCGCAGGGACGGCGCAGGCGGTGCGCCAGCAATTGGCCGAGGGCGTGCTGGAATGGGCGGCGCGCGTGGAGTCCGCGTTGGCGGCCATTTCGGCCAAGAGCAGCCTGCCGCCGTATATGTACCTGTGCGGCGGCGGCGTCGAGCTATCCGATGTCCTGGAGACGGTGCGCCGTTTCCCCTGGTTGCGCCACCTGAGCTTCGCGTGTTATCCGGAGGTACGCCTGTGGGGCCCCGGCCAGATTCCCGGCGTGTTCAATCAGACCGGTCGGGCGTGGGGACATGAGATGACCGGCAGCGTGGCGCTGGCCCGGTGGGCCGTTCCGCGCCGCATCCGCCATGTGTCGTCTACTGAGGTGCTGGGGCGCATTGTCCGCCAGACGGTTCAAGTCTATTCTTGATGGGAGGGGTTAGTCTGCTTGAAGGATCAAGCGCACAGCGAGGTTGAACAGGTGTTTTACCTGGAGCCTACCGATGACTTGCCGATGATTCGGGAACTGCTGAGCTGGTCGAAGGCGCGGCGGGTGGTGCTGGTTGTCCCGCCGCGCTCGCGTGAGCTGCAGAACAAAGTCAATCTGAAACTGTTGCAGCGCTACAGTGTGGGCCTGGGCAAAGAGGTGTCTTTGGTGACGGGCGACCACCTGACGCGTGAGCTGGCCTATGAAGTGGGCCTGCCGACTTTCTTCAGCGTGGAAAGTGCGGTGCGCCGCAGAAGGTGGAACGGCAACCGCGACCTGGACGAGATTCCGATTGTGGAACGGCGACTGGAAAAACCGCCGCGGCGGCAGAAGTCTGCCTGGCAATTGAAGACGGAATCGCCCCATTTCGCCGCCAAAGTGATCGCCTCGACGCTGTTCCTGTGCATCCTGCTGGTCCTGGCAGGCGGGCTGGTGCTGCTCCTGCCTGGTGCAACGGTCAGCATGGCGCCGGTCACCCAGCCGATTGAGCAGATGATTGAAATCAAGGCCGACCCGAACCTGGCGCAGATTGACTATGAGGCGAAGGCGATTCCGGCGCGGTTGCTCGGCGTGGAAGTGGAAGGCTCTACGCAGATTCCGACCTCGGCCAAGCGCGATGCGCCTGATACGCGGGCCAGGGGCAAGGTAGTGTTTGTCAACCAACTGAACCAGCCGGTGACCGTGCCGGTGGGGACGGTGGTCTCCACTTCGGCGGGGACGCCTATCCGTTTCACCACAGTGGAACAGGTAACCGTTCCCGGCCAGACTGGCGCGACGGCGGAGGCCAGCGTGATTGCGACCGACCCCGGTCCCAGCGGCAATGTGCCGCCTTTCCTGATCAACGTGGTCGAAGGGCCGCTGGCGGCGCAGGTCAAGGTGGTCAACGATCTGGCGATGACCGGCGGCGGGGTGCGGCAGGTAGGCGTGGTCACTCAGGCCGACAAGGACCAGGCCCGCAATATTCTGATGCAGCAGTTGCGCCAGGAAGCAGTGTCTAAATTGCAGGCAGAATTGGGCGAGCAAGAGTTCATCTACCCGCAGTCGGTGATGGTGTTCCCTCTGGACGAGACCTACGACCGCTTTGTCGGCGAGCAGGCCGATGTGCTGGGCCTCAAGATGCGCATCGCCGCCCGCGGCACGGTCATCGCCGGTTACAACGCCAACGCGCTGATCCTGGATCAGCTCGAGCGGAGCATTGACCCGAATTACCGGCTGCTGCCGCAGGGCCTGACTTTCCAGCCCGGGGAACTGTTGACGATAGGGGACGATGGGTCGGTGGTCTTCAAAATGAGGGTGGTGGGCAACATCGGCTACCGCATTTCGCGGCCAGAGCTCATCGAGGCCATTCAGGGCAAGCCTGTGGATTGGGCGCTGGACTACCTTAATCGCAACTATCGGCTGCGCGAGCCCCCCACGATCACCGTCGCGCCTGACTGGCTGGGGCGGGTGCCCTTCTTTCCATTTCGCATTCAGGTGCAAGTGAAAACCGAGACCGAGTGAGATGCGCGTGCTGGGCCTGGACGTGGGCGAAAGGCGAATTGGTGTGGCGGTGAGCGATGAAAACCTGATGCTGGCGCGGCCTCTGCTGGTTATCCAGCGCAGGTCGCGCCAGGACGACTTCGCCCGCCTCGCCGCGATCATCGGCGAATGGCAGGTCGAGCGGGTGGTCGTCGGCCTGCCGCTGACAATCGAAGGAGAGATCGGCCCGCAAGCCCGACGGGTGAAACGCTATGCCCGCGAGCTGGGCCGCGCCCTGAACGTGCCGGTGGAACTCGTGGACGAGAGCTACAGCACAGTGGATGCCGCGAACATCATGCGCACGATCGGCCATTCGCGCCAGAAGCGGCGCGACACGGTGGATGCGGTGGCAGCGGCCGTGATCTTGCAGAGCTATCTCGACCGTGGGAGTCCATCTGCTGTATCTTATGAGGTGTTGAATGGCAAGAATTAGAGCGATACTGGATACTTTGTTGAGGACTTTGGTCTTCATCGTGGCAGCGGGCGCCATGCTGCTGGTGTGCGGCGGGGTCGCCTGGTACGGGCTGAGCGGCGGGAAAATTGTGCGAACGCCGCCCACTCCTGTGGCAGCGTCCAGGCCGCCGCAAGGGGTGGCCGACCGAACGGAGCCGCTGCAGCCGCGCAACATGTCAATCGAAAACATTTTGCTGGGTTTTTACCTCCAGTTGAGGCAGGGCGACATCAACCGGCCAGCCGGCCAGTCTGATGAACTGGTCTCTTTTACTATTGAGCCAGGCGAGACAGCGGCGGCCGTATCGGCCAAGCTGGCGCAGGCCGGCCTGATCGCCGATGCGGATTTGTTCAACCTGTACATGCGCTATTATGGCCTGGACTCGAAGCTCGAAGCCGGCAACTTCCTGCTGCGGGCCAACCTGACCATGCCCGAAGTGGCGCAGAGCCTGCAACATGGCATGGTTGAGGAAACCGTCTTCACTGTGCCCGAGGGTTGGCGTCTGGAACAGGTGGCAGAATATCTGCAGGAGAACGGCATTGCGGACGCGCAGCGGTTCATCGCCTATGCGCGTCAGGGGGTGAACAACGAGGGGCTGCTGGCGAAGTATCCCTTCCTTGGCGACCGGCCGCCTGGCGCGCCCAGCAGCCTGGAAGGGTTCCTGTTCCCCGACACCTATCGCGTGCCGAAGGATGCGGACGAAGAGACGATTATCAAGATTATGTTGGACAACTTCGGGCGGCGAGTGGGCAAAGAGCTGCAAGAGAAGATCAAGAGCCAGGGCAAGACCGTTTACGAAGTGATTTCGGTGGCATCCATCGTGGAACGCGAAGCGGTCATTGAGGCCGAGCGGCCGGTGATTGCCAGCGTGTATCTCAATCGCCTAGCGCAGGGCAAGGCGCTGGAGGCAGACCCGACCGTGCAGTACGCGCTGGGCTATCAGCCCGAGCGCAAGCAATGGTGGAAGACGCCGCTGCCGCTGGAAGACCTGGTCGGTGTCAATTCGGAATGGAACACTTACCTGCGGCCGGGGCTGCCGCCGGGGCCCATCTGCTCGCCCGGCCTGTCGGCCATTCGCGCCGTGGTCGAGCCGGCACAGACCGATTACCTGTTCTTCTATTCCAGGGGCGATGGTTCACATGCCTTCGCCGCGACGTGGGAAGAACATCTGAAGAATCAGGAGCAATACCAGCAATAGGTGGCCCTGGCCAGGCGTAACTTTTGCGCCCAAGGGGTGTTTGTACGCAGTAGGGCGGGCGTCCATACCCGACCTGCTGGCCGTCATACGGCGTTAGAATGACGAGAGAGAGGGAAGGGAGGCACTGTCAACGGATTCGGGGAACGGATTGAACGGATGGCGCTGCGGTAGGGCAGGAACTAATCCGTACAATCCGCTCCAGAAAATCCATTGACAGCAGGCCACAGGTCCGTCATGCTGAGCGAGGCGAAGCATCTGCCGCAGGCGAAGCATCTCGCGCCGCCCGTGGAATGTGAGATTCTTCGTCGCTTCGCTCCTCAGAATGACGGGTGGCATAGCCCTCGTGGGCGCAACGGGCAGTCGGCAAGGTTGACGGAATGGGCAAAGGCTGATAGAATTATCGCGCGTATTTGGCAAGATACATTAAACATTAAGGAGGTCGGAGCAGTCTTATGGAAAACATTGAGGAGAGAATAATCGAAATTACGGCGGAGCAACTCGGCATTGACAAGAGCAAAATCACACTGGAGTCCAGATTTCGTGAGGACCTGGAAGCAGATTCGTTGGATTTGGTTGAGTTGATCATGGCCTTCGAGGAAGAATTTGGCAGCGAAATATCTGACGAAGACGCTCAGAAAATCCTCTCGGTCGGCCAGGCCGTCGAATACGTCAAATCGCACAGCTCCTAGGGCGGCGCAGTCTCGGTTCTTGTGTAGGGACATGACGGACGGCTCAGAGACCACTCGTGGTTCGCTGGGCTGTCCGTTGTTTTATTCGGCTGCGCGGATGGAGAACAGCGGATGGGCAAGAGGGCACGGATAGTAGCCTGATCCGTCGCATCCTGCGCATCCGCTGTTCTCTGACGGGGGCGGCGCGAGATGCTTCCCACCTGTCATTCTGAGCTCACCCACGGCGCGTGGTCACGCCGCTTATTGGGGGAAGAAACACCGCCCTATCCCGTCATGCTGAGCCGAAGGCGAAGCATCTCGCGCTGGCAGGTGTTGAGATTCTTCGCTTCGCTCAGAATGACGGAGAGGGCCTGCGGTTCAGCATGACGGAGGGTGAGGGATTGCATGGGTGTGACGGGCGCGGCATTTTGGGCGCGCCCGCAGGAGAAGAGGGTGTATGGTTATTGTAGATAGGGAGCGGTGTGGTTATTGCGGCAGTTGTGTGCGCCTGTGTCCGGTAGATGCGATACGGCTGGCCGAGACGCGCATCCAGATTGATGAACGGTGCACGGAATGCGGCCTGTGTCTGGATTCGTGTCCGGTGGGGGCGATTTACTACGCCGACCAGAAGCCGGTGGCCGTGAGGTCGCCGCGCCAACGCTATGATGTGGTGGTGGTCGGCGCCGGGCCGGCCGGGGCGACCACGGCGCGGTTGCTGGCCGAACAGGGGCTGTCGGTGTTGTGTTTGGAGAAGCGACAGGAAATCGGCAGCCCGGTGCGGTGCGCCGAGGGAGTGGGCTGCGAGGCGCTGCAACAGTTCCTCGCGCCGGACGCCGCGTGGATCTCCAGCACGGTCACCACGGCCCACTATGTCACCGTGAACGATGGCTGCGAGTCGAGCGTGTCATACGGCGGGCAAGGACTGTTGGGCTATGTCTTGGAGCGCCGCGTCTTTGACCGTGTGCTGGCTGAGAAGGCGATTGAGGCAGGAGCTGAGGTCAGAGTCAAGTCGCCGGCCGTTGGCCTGTTGACCGAGAATGGCCGTGTGGTCGGCGTGAAGGCGCAGGTGCAGGGCGGGACGTGGGAGATAGAGTGTCCGGTCGTGGTCGGCGCGGATGGCGTCGAGTCTGAGGTGGGGCGTTGGGCCGGCCTCGACACGATTCTATCGCCCAACGATTCCATGCCGTGCGCACAGTATCTGCTGGCCGGCATTGACATTGACCCCAGCGCGATGTACTACTACGTCGGTGAGGAGGTCGCGCCGGGCGGGTATGCATGGATTTTTCCCAAAGGGCCCGGCAAAGCCAACGTGGGCCTGGGCGTCCAATCGGATGTAGCCACACACCCGCCGCTGCACTATCTGACGCGCTTCATTGAGGCGCGGCGCTTCCTGTCCCGTGGGAGTCCGGTGGCCCTGATCTTGGGCAACGCGCCGGTGGCGGTGCCGACGTTCTCGCTGGTGACCGACGGCTGTCTGCTGGTCGGCGACGCGGCCCGACAGTTGGACCCGCTGACGGGCGGGGGCATCATCAACGCGATGCTGGCCGCACGCCTGGCGGCTGACACGATAGTGGCGGCCATTGAGCGCGGCGATGTATCCGCCGGGGCGCTACGGCCGTATGAAGAGCACTGGCAGGCGACGGTGGGCCGCCGTATGATGAAGAATTACCAGATCAAAGAGCGTTTCCCGGCCGGCGAACGGACATCGAGAGGATTTATGCGGCTGTTTATTGCGGCCACTGGCTCGAAGACGGGCCATTAGGGATGGGCGGCGACGAGGACGGCGGGCCGTTGGTCGCCATTGTCGGGCCGACGGCGGTGGGCAAGACGGCGGTGGCCGTGCGGCTGTGTTCGGAATTGAGGGGCGAAGTCGTCTCGGCCGATTCGCGCCAGATCTACCGTCACATGGACATCGGGACGGCGAAGGTTTCGGCTGAGGAGCGTCGCCAGGCGCCGCACCACCTGATTGATGTGGTGTCGCCCGATGAGCCGTTCACGCTGGCGCAGTATCAGTCACTGGCGTATCGGGCCATCCATGACGTGCTGGCGCGGGGGCGCGTCCCCTTTCTGGTAGGCGGGACGGGCCTGTATGTGCGGGCTGTGTTGGAGGGCCTGCGCATCCCGCGCGTGCCGCCCAATCCGACATTGCGGGCGGATTTGCTGGCGCGCGCGGAGCGAGAAGGCCCCGCCGCGCTTCACGCCTGGCTGGCCCGGCTTGACCCGCAGGCGGCCCGCGCGATTGACGCACGTAACACGCGGCGGGTCATCCGTGCGCTGGAGGTCTATTTGCTGACCGGCGAGCCCATCTCCGCCCAGCAGCGGGCCAGTCCGCCGCCATATCGGACCCTGCGGCTGGGCCTGACGATGCCGCGCCCGTTGTTGTATCAGCGCATTGATGAGCGCGTCGAGCGCATGGTGCAGCAGGGCCTGGTGGACGAGGTTCGCGCCCTGCTGGAGATGGGCTATTCTGCCGAGCTGCCGTCTATGTCTGGCGTGGGGTACCGGCAGATGGTCGGCTACCTGCGCGGCGAGACGGACCTGGCCGAGGCGGTGCGCCGGATCAAGCGCGATACTCGCCGCTTTGTGCGCCAGCAATACAACTGGTTTCGGCTCGACGACCCGCACATCCGCTGGTTCGACGTGGGCGGGGGGCTGGACGAGGCTTACGCGGCCATCCGCGAGGCTGTCGCGCGCTTTGTGGCACAGGGCGGGCTGTCAACGGACACGCCGTCATTCTGAGCTCTCCCACGGCGCCTGGTCGCGCCGCTCATGTGGGAAGAAACACCGTCCTCTCCCGTCATGCTGAGCGAAGCGAAGCATCTCGCGCCGCCTGTGAAGCTGA
>DAOTYC010000223.1:0-3805 GCA_034435095.1 Anaerolineae bacterium
GCTGAGGCTTCTGCTGACTCGTCTGAAATTTGGATGCACCCACGCCAGACCTACTTGACAATCGCGCGGACTTATGGTATACTGTATTCTGTACGTGATATACAGTATACTACAATTACGAGGAAAATGCAAATGCCCGAACCCAGGCTGGAAGCCGTGCAGCTCAAAAGTCTGAGCGAAGAAGCCGCCGAAAAGATCAGGCAGGCCATCGCTGTCGGTTATTTCAAGGCCGGCCAGAAGCTGGTCGAGGCCAACCTGGCCAGAGAATTGGGCCTGAGCCGTTCGCCCGTGCGTGAGGCCCTTTACCTGCTCGAACAAGAGGGGCTGATCGTGCGCCATCACCGTCGTGGGGCGTTCGTGCGTGGCCTTTCCCGCCGCGAGACCGAGGAGATCTACAGCCTGCGCAGCGTGCTCGAAGGCTTCGCCGTGGAGCTGGCGCTGAAGAACATGACCCCGGCAGACATTGAGCACCTCCAGCGGCTGATTGACAAAATGTACGAAATTGCCCAGGCTGGCGATGCGGTCGCCTTTGGCCGTGTCGACGCCGAATTCCACGAGTACATCTGCAGAGTGTCGGGCCATCAGTTGCTCCAGCACGTGTTTAACACACTTCAGACCAGAACCACTCAATACATGACCGAGGCAGACCAACTGGGAGTTCTGGAAAACATCGCCGCACAGCACAAGGAACTGCTCGACCACCTCATCAGCCAAAACACCGAAGAAGCCGTGCGGGCCATGAAAGAACATATCCTGGTCTCCGCCGAACGCCTGTTGCGCGGCTACCCCGACTACGAAGAAGATCAACCGTCCGATGAGGTGACGTAGCGTGGCCGAGAATTATCGCCTGGAGGTCAAAAATATCTATAAGGCCTTCCCTGGCACCCAGGCGCTGAAGGATGTGAGCATGGCCTTCCGTCCGGGCGAAATCCATGCCGTTGTGGGCGAGAACGGCGCGGGCAAGAGCACCCTGATGCTGATTATCGCCGGCGTACACCAGCGCGACAGTGGGACGATTCTGCTCGATGGACAGCCCATCGAGCCGATGAACCCCCACCATGCGCAAACCCTGGGCATCAGCATTGTGTACCAGGAACTCTCCATGGCAGCCAATCTGACCATCGCTGAGAACATTTTCATCAACCGCCAACCGACCAATTGGCTGGGCCTGATTGACCGAAAAAAGATGTATCGGGATGCCGCCGAACTGCTCAGCATCCTGGACATCCACGTCCCGCCGGACACGCCGGTCCGAAACCTGAATATTGCCACGATGCAGATGGTCGAAATCGTCGCCGCCATTTCACGCAAGGCCAGAGTCCTGCTGCTGGACGAGCCGACCTCGGCGTTGACCGAGAAGGAGACCCATCGCTTGTTCGAGAGCCTGCGCCAGCTCAAGCAGGAAGGGATCACCATCATTTACATCAGCCACAAGCTGGATGAAGTGTTCGCCATTGCCGACCGGCTGACCGTCCTCAAAGATGGGGCGGTGGTAGGCAGCCGCGAGGTTGCCGAGACAAATAAAGAGGAAGTCGTGCGCATGATGGTCGGGCGCGAGCTGAGCGCATTGTACCCGGACAAGAACGAGCAACGAGGCCGAGAGGTGCTGCGTGTGGAAGGACTGTGTGGTCCCGGCTTCCGCGATGTGAGCTTTTCACTCTATCAGGGTGAAATTCTCGGCGTGGCCGGCCTGGCCGGTGCGGGACGAACCAGCGTGTGCCGCACCATCTTTGGGGCGGCCCGGCGCGAAGCGGGGCAGGTGTTCGTGGACGGTCGGGAGGTGGACATCCAGACGCCACAGGAGGCTATCGCGGCTGGCATCGGTTTTGTCCCCGAGGACCGCAAGCTGCAGGGCCTGTTCCTGGCGATGAGCGTCAGGCAAAACGTCGTCGCCAGTAGCCTGGAGAAGTGTAGCGGCGCCCTGTTCATGGACACCCGTCGCGAAGCAGCCCTGACCGAAGAGATGGTGACACGTCTGCGGATCAAGACGCCCGGCATCGAGCAGAAGGTGCTGAACCTGTCCGGCGGCAATCAGCAGAAGGTGCTTCTGGGCAAATGGCTATCCGTCCAGCCAAAAGTCCTGCTGGTTTCCGAACCGACGCGTGGCATAGACGTAGGCGCGAAGGCCGAAATCCACGCCCTGCTGCGCCAGATGGCTCAACAAGGCGTCGGCATCGTTATGGTGTCATCGGAACTGCCCGAAATTTTGGGCATGAGCGACCGGGTCATGGTTATGCACGAAGGCGAGCTGATGGGCATCCTGTCAGGCGACGACATCACCGAAGAGCGCATCATGGCCTACGCTTCAGGGCTGAGAAATGGATTATCAGGAGAGATGTAACATGGCAAAGGAGCAAACCGACTTACTGCACGGCCAGGAGCAGAAGGGTCGCCCATTGGCGTACATTCCCGCCCGCCCAGCGCGCTCGCTGGTGCAGAGGCTGCTCTCATTCCGCGAGGCATTGATGGTTCTGGTCATTCTGGCCACCATTATCGTTCTGACCATTTTGTCCCCTAATTTTCTGAACTGGACCAACTTCCTGGCCGTTTCGCGCGGCTTTGCTATGGAAGGTATGGTGGTCATCGGGATGACCATCCTGCTGGCCGGCGGCATGTTTGACCTGTCGGTCGGCTCAACCATGGCGCTGGCCGGCGTAGTGTGCGCCTGGGTGCTGAACCAGGGGCTGGGCATTCCTACTGCCATCGTCGCCGGATTGTTGGTAGGCGTGGTCGTCGGCTTCGTCAACGGCTCGATCGTGACCCGCGTCGGCGTCAACCCACTCATCACGACCTTAGGCATGATGTCCATTGCGCGAGGCATCGCCCTGGTTGCCACACAGGGCAAACCGATCAGCGGCTTTCCCAAAGACTTCGTTTTTCTGGGACAGGGCGTGCTCCGCCCGCTGCCGGACTACCCGGTTCCCATCCCCTTCATATTGATGTTGGTCTTGGTCATCATCAGTGACATCCTGCTGCGACGGGCGCGGTATTTCAGGCAGATTTACTACATTGGCTCGAACGCTAAGGCTGCTCTGCTGTCGGGCATCAATGTCAGCCGCGTGTTGCTGATGTCTTTCATCATGGCCGGGCTGATGGCCGGCCTGGGCGGTGTCATCTCCACCGCCCGGCTGACCAGCGCCATCCCGACCTCGTTTGTGGGCGTAGAAATGCGCGTGATTTCGGCCGCCATCATCGGCGGCGCGAGCCTGGCCGGCGGCGAAGGCACCGTGCTCGGCTCGATGCTGGGCCTGATCTTCATGGCGTTGCTGAGCAATGCCATGGTCATTCTGGGCGTGTCGGTGTATTGGGAAGGCATCATCTTGGGCACGGTGCTTGTCCTGGCCGTGACCATAGATATGCTATCCCGCAGGCGCCTCCTGGCAGCGTAAACTGGCGATACCTGACGACCGAAATTAGGCCACAGATGGACACTTACAGATTTCTGTCCACCTGTGTCAGCCGTGTTTGTCGGCAGTTTCACCGGAGGCCAGGTTCACAGGAAGGAGGTGATAACAGCAAAGAGGGTATAGAGGCATCTCTGTCGCGGGCTTCATAGGGGCAGCTTGCTGCGCTGCAATCGTAGCATAGGGCCTCGTGCCCGTTACGCCCAGAAGGAGCTACGCTGCACATCCGATCTCACGACACCTGGCAGTGTTTCTTCCCCCAACGAGCGGCGCGCCCACGCGCCGTGGGGGAGCTCAGATCGACGCGATGTGGACGTTGTAGGATGTCTTGAGCCAGGCCTGGCGAAGGCGTGCGCCTGTGCTCGTAGATTTCAATCAATCTGTATATGTGAGGAGGAAAC
>DAOTYC010000224.1:0-38314 GCA_034435095.1 Anaerolineae bacterium
CTATGCTTGCTCCATCATCCGAACAAATTCCTCGAACAGGTAGCGGGCGTCGTGCGGGCCGGCTGAGGCCTCCGGATGATACTGCACGCTGAAAATGGGCAGCTTTTTGTGCCTCATGCCTTCCACCGTGTGGTCGTTCAGGTTCAGATGGGTGATCTCGATGTCATCGTTCAGGCTATCTGCATCTACGGCGAAGCCGTGGTTCTGGCAGGTGATTTCGACATGGCCCGTGGCGAAATGCTTGACCGGCTGGTTGCTGCCGCGATGGCCAAACTTGAGTTTGTAAGTATGCCCGCCGAAGGCCAGACCCAGGATCTGATGCCCCAAACAGATGCCAAACATAGGCTTCACCCCCATCAGCTCTTGCACGGCTTCCATAGCATACGGTACGCCGGCCGGGTCGCCCGGCCCATTGGAAAGCAGGATGCCGTCTGGCTTCAATTCCAGCACCTCGCGCGCCGTGGTGTGGGCTGGCACGACGGTCAGGTCACAGCCGAGGTTCCGCAGCGAACGCAGGATGTTGTATTTCACGCCAAAGTCATAGACGACCACGTGAAACCGCCGCTCGCTTATCGGATACTCTCGCCGCCAGGGCGCGGGGACGTGCTCGTCCCAATGATACGCTTCTGGGCAGGTGACCTCTTTCACCAGGTCGCGCCCGATGAGGCCGGGTGAACGCCTGGCTTTTTTCACCAGCTCGTCTGCATCCAGCGTTTCCGTCGAGATGGCGGCCTTCATCGCTCCGCGCGAGCGGATATGTCGGGTCAGGGCGCGGGTATCAACCTCGCTCAGGCCAATGACGCCGCGCTCGGCCAGAAATTGCTCCAGAGTCTGTTGCGCTCGCCAATTGCTGAACATCGTACTGAGTTCGCGCACGACGAAGCCCTCCAGGTGAATGTTGGCCGACTCAAAGTCCTCGGCGTTGATACCGTAGTTGCCGATATGAGGATAAGTCATGGCTACAATTTGGCCTTTGTATGACGGGTCGGTCAGAATCTCCTGATAGCCGGTCATGCTTGTATTGAAACAAATCTCGCCATATCGCTCGCCGGTAGCCCCGAACGCCTCGCCATAGAAGACCTTGCCGTCTTCCAGAGCCAGAATGCCTTTCATGGGCAGTTGTCCTCCTGTAACATGCCATAAGCACTCAAAAGCCGCCCCATGCTGAGGAGGCGGCTGCGCCTTTTCTTCGTGTCTTTGATTGTAGCACGATTCAACGGAGGAATCAATTTGTTGTCCGTTCGTTGGTTGGTTATAATGAGCAGGCCAACAACGTCCTCCTGAACAGAAATCATTGAGGGAGGTGTGCGTGATGAACAAATCTATTATGGCCTTATCTGTTTTGATTGCGCTTGCTCTGGTGGCATGTGAGCTTAATCTGCCGGCGCCCACCTTGCCTGCCCTGACCCCGACACCCTCCACTGTGGCGACTGCTCCGCTGCCTGGCCCGACGGTCAGTGCTGCCGTAACCGCCGAAGTGGATCCTTTCGCCGCGCAGCGTGACCGGATGGTTGATTTCCAGATTGCCGACCGGGGTGTGCTTGACCCGGACGTGTTGCGTGTGATGCGCACCGTCCCTCGTCATGAGTTCGTCTTGCCGCAATATCTCGATCAGGCCTACGCCGACCATCCCCTGCCCATCGGCTATGGGCAGACCATCAGCCAGCCGTATATTGTTGCTCTGATGACTGAAAAAAGCGGCGTGAAGCGCGGCGACCGGGTGCTCGACGTTGGCACTGGCTCTGGCTATCAAGCAGCCATCTTGGCCGCATTGGGCGCGGAGGTGTATTCCATCGAGATTATCCCTGAGTTGGCGCAGAGCGCGGACGAGCGGCTGAAGCGTTTGGACTACCCGGTCGTCGTCAAGCAGGGCGATGGCTACTATGGCTGGGAGGAATATGCGCCGTTTGACGCCATCATTGTTGCCGCTGCGCCTGACCATGTGCCGCAGCCGTTGGTGCGCCAACTCAAAGAAGGCGGGCGACTGGTCATCCCTATCGGCCCACAGGGCAGCTACCAGACCCTGTGGCAGTTTACACGCCGCGGTGATGAACTGGAGGCGGTCAACCTGGGCGGAGTAGCTTTCGTGCCTCTAACGGGTGGGCACTGAATGATCCGGCCGGTATCCTCATGGTGACCTTTCATGTCCGATTGGCCTGAACACACCGTCATCCTGGGCGTACCGGTGCACAACGTTGATTATGACGAGGCTTTGGCTCTGATGGAGCGTTTCATTGAGAGCGGTCAGCCACACCAGGTGGCTACGGTGAACCCAGAATTCATCATGCGCGCCCGCCGTGACGCGGAGTTTTTGCAGGTTCTGAAGCGTGCCGACCTCTGCCTGCCCGACGGGGTCGGCCTGCTGTGGGCCGGACGTGTACTGGGCCGCCCGTTCAAGGCGCGGGTCACCGGCGTGGACACGACCTGGCGGCTGATGGGCCTGGCTGCACAGCGAGGCTACCGTGTTTTCCTATTGGGGGCCCGGCCGGGTGTGGCTGAGCGCACGGCGCAGGTATTGACCGACGCGCACCGCGGGCTGTGCGTCGTCGGCACGTACGCTGGTTCGCCATCGCCACATGAGGAGGAGGCTATTGGCGCGCTGATCCGGCCTGTCCAGCCACACATTTTGTTGGTGGCCTATGGCGCACCGGCGCAGGACAAATGGATTGCACGCAACCAGCCGCGGCTGGGCGTGCCGTTGGCGATGGGTGTCGGCGGAGCGTTCGATTTTATCAGCGGTGTTGCACGGCGTGCGCCGCTTGTCATGCAGCGGATGGGGTTGGAGTGGCTGCACCGCCTCTATCGCGAACCCTGGCGCTGGCGGCGCATGACCGCCTTGCCGCTGTTCACGCTGCACGTGTTGCGTCAGAGAATAACAGCTGGACACGAATAATCTTCAAAAACGAACAAACGGTGGTAGCTGAGAATTGAGATTGACCGAAGAAGAAAGGGCCTGGCTGGCCGGCGAGGGTGGACCAGGCCTGCGTAAGGCGATGGAAATCGTCGTCGCACTGGGGAGAATCTACGGTGCGGCGGATACGGTTGCAGTTAGCAGCGTGCAGGTCGCTGGGGTGAGCTACAAGAACCTGGGCGACGCCGGGCTGGATTTTCTGCGTGAATGGGCGGCTCAGGGTGCTCGCTCACGTGTGCCGGCGTTTCTCAACCCTGCCGGCATGGACCTGCGCGACTGGCAGCGACTGGGCATTGCTGAGTCGTTCGCCCGCCGCCAATTGGAGGTCATTGACGCGCTGACTGCGATGGGCGCGGCGCCCGTTTGTTCGTGCACGCCCTATCTGATCGGGACGCGCCCGGCGCCTGGCGAACACCTCGCCTGGAGCGAGTCCAGCGCGGTGAGCTACGCCAATTCGGTGCTTGGCGCGCGCACCAACCGCGAGGGCGGCCCTGGCGCATTGGCCACGGCCATCACCGGCCGGACTGCGCGCTATGGTTTGCACTTGCCTGAGAACCGTCGCGCCAACGTGCTGGTCGAGGTACGCTGCCCTGTCCGCTCAGAAGCCGACTTTGGCGCACTGGGCTATTTGGTTGGGCGACAGGTGGGGCAAGCTATCCCCTATTTTCGCGGCCTGGAGCTAGAGATGTCCGACGGCGGCATCCCTCCCTCAGCCGACGCTTTGCTGCGCGCGCTCGGCGCAGCTATGGCTGCCAGCGGCGCGGTCGCGTTGTACCACGTCGAAGGCGTCACGCCGGAGGCGCGGGCGGAGGATATGCTTGGCGCGGACGTGCAGCGCGTGGTCATTGACAGCCTGGCGGCAGGCTATGTCGCCCTGAATACCACCCCGCTCGATGGCATAGACCTGGTGAGCATCGGCTGCCCGCACGCTTCCGCCGATGAGGTGCGCATGATTGCCGAACAGGTGTCCGGCCGACGCCTGGCAGCTAAGCTGTGGGTGACAACCGCCCGCGCAACAAAAGAACGTGTCCCAGACGCCGTAGCGACCATCGAGGCAGCCGGCGGCCTGGTCGTGGCGGATACCTGTCTGGTCGTGGCGCCCATTGAAGAACTGGGCATCCGCAGGCTGGCGACCAATTCGGCCAAAGCGGCCTTCTATGCGCCAGGCCATTCCCATGTTGAGGTACGCTTCGGCCCATTGGCGCAATGCCTGGAGGCGGCCCTGACCGGCCGCTGGCCGGGGAAAGGGGCTTGACTGCCAGGGCGCAAGAAGTGGGGGGTGCATTCGACCCAACCGAGTTTGGGCATACAATTGGCCTCTGTTCATAAAGGACCGGGCATGAAAGACGGGCATAAACCGGCGCCGCTGTTGAGCGTCTGCCTGCCAAGCTATAACTACGCTTCATTCTTGCGGGAGTGCATGGACAGCATTCGCCAACAGACATTCACCGCTTTCGAGTGGATCGTCGTGGACGATGCCTCAACGGATGACTCGCCGCAGATCATTGCGTCCTATGACGATCCGAGACTGCGCCTGTTCTCGCATACGCGACGCCTGGGCGCAATAGAGACCTGGAATCACTGCCTGCAAGTGGCCCGCGGCGAATATGTTGCCTTCCTGTGCGCCGATGATTTCTATCTGCCCGAAAAACTGGAAGCCCAGATGGGCCTGGTGGAGCGAAATCCGGCTCTCGGCCTGGTGCATACCGACGGTTATTGGGCCGACGCCGCAGGGCAAATCACCCAGACTTTCTCCGCCACCTTTCCCGGCGAGCTGCGCGACTATCTTGCGGCGGACCATACGGCCGACGCCCCTTCCGAGCTGCCTCGTCTGGCTGGCGGCTACAACTACATTCATCTGTCCAACGCGGTTTTTCGTCGAGAAGCTGCCTGTGCGGCAGGTGGCTTCTCGGCGCGCTTCCCCTATGCAGCGGATTGGGACCTGTGGCTGCGATTGGCGGAGAGATGCTCTGTGGGCTATATCGCCCGCCCTCTCGCAGTCTATCGGCGACACTCGGGTAATCTCACCAGGGCAATGCAGGCCTCCGGGCAGGAATGGGTTGACTGGTACGGCGTGGCCGAAGCTGCCTTCCAAAGGTGGCCGCCTGAAGCCGGCGACCCAACCCTGTTGCGCCGTGAGACCCTTCGCGTGATCCGCGAGCATCTGATGGCCCGCGTCCATGCCAACTACGCAGCCGGCCGCAATCTGGCTGTGCGCCGCGACCTGCGCACGGGCTTCCGATATGACCCGCAGTTGCGAACCGACCTGACTGCCTGGCTGACCTACCTGAAGTCGCTGGTTGGGGGACGCAGGCTCAAATATGCTCTGATGAATTCTGGCAAGCCGCCTGGATAGCAGTGTGGAAGACTCAAAGCCCTTTTCAGTCTCCATCATCTTGAGGACGCGCAACGAAGCGCGCCACCTCGCAGCCACGCTGTCTGCCATCCGCGCTCAGGAGTATCCTGGGGCGGTGGAGTGCATCGTCATTGATTCGTGCTCAACCGATGAGACTCGGGCAATCGCGCGGCGTTGGGGCTGTGAGAAGCTCTTGTTGATTTCGCGCGCCGATTTCTCCTTTGGCCGTGCACTAAATCGGGCAGCCGAACAAGCACGCGGCGACATCCTGGTCGCCCTGAGCGCACACGCCCGGCCGGCCGATGAGCGATGGCTGGCGCATCTGTTACGTCCTTTTGCGAACCCACGAGTTGGAGGCGTGTACGGCCGACAACTGCCCTACCCGGACGCCTATCCCCCGCTGGTGGTTGATTGCCAGAGATGGTATGGAGAAGTGCGCTTGACTCATGAAACGGTCGAGCAGGCGTTCTTCTCTAACGCCAACTCCGCATGGAGACGAACGCTGTGGCAACAGTTGCCTTTTGATGAGACGTTGCCCGCCTGTGAGGATCAGGCCTGGGCGCGCCAGGTCATTGAGCGAGGGCACTGCATAGTTTACGAACCGTTGGCCGCTGTGTATCATTCGCACAACGAGCCCTTTTGGCAGGTGTACAACCGTCAGGCACGAGAAGAGAGAGGACGAAGACAGATCATGCCGGACCGCAGGGTCACTTGCAGAGACTTCCTGGCCGACTGGTATCAGGCGTGCCGGACAGACGCGCGGCACATTCTGGCTACCCGGCGCCAGTGGCTTTGGCTGGTCTTATCGCCCTGCTATCGGTTCTGTTGGTCGTTCGGCCGGTGGTGTATCGGAACATGAAAATCTTGGCCGTATCCAGCCTGTACCCGCCCGTCCACGTAGGTGGCTACGAACTGTCCTGCGCCGACAGTATGAGCAGGCTGCGCAGCCGCGGCCACGAAGTGCACGTCCTCACATCTCGGCGGCAACACAACCTTGCCGGTCAGTCCGACGATGACGATTGGACGCATCGGGCCTGCGATTTCGCGCCGCTGGCGACAAGCCAGGCCGAGCCTATACTCAAACGACTCAGACGCGAGTGGAGTGATAACCGGACATGTCGCTATTGGCTCGGCACCATCCGACCGGACGTGATTAGCGTGTGGGACTTCTGGGGGCTTTTGCCAGGCCTTTTGACGACATTGCAGCGTGCGGGCATCCCACTCACATACGCCATTTCATCTCATTGGGCGTTGGAGTATACCTCGGTAAACCATCGCTGGCCGGCCTTTTGGGATGTCAGCCTCAACCATGGGGCGAAGGGCACGTTGAAACGGGCCCTGCTGCGTCTTGCAGGGAGCTGGATAGACCACGCCATGCCCTTTGCGCCACCTCAGATTGATTGGCGGCGCGCCTTCTTCAGCAGTTACGCACTGCGAGAACAATATGCGGCAGCCGGTTGGCCCTGCGCTGACGCACCCGTGATCCATCACGGAGTGGATGTCACGCTATTCAGCCCTCGAGGCCGGCGGTCGCCGGATTCATCCAGCCCAAGGCTGCTTGTGGCTGGCCGCGTCGTCAGGGAAAAGGGCATCCATGTCGCCATCGAGTCGCTGGCGTTGCTGCGGGATGCTGGCTGTAGCTCCATGCCGACGCTGGACATAGTGGGGCCCCAGCTCGATCCAACATATTCAGAATCGCTGCGCCGGTTGGTCGCCCAATGTGGCCTGCAACGCTTGGTGAGTTTTCATCCGCAGGTCCCGCGCGAGGCCATGCCAGACGTCTATCGGTCGCACGATATTCTCATTTTCCCGTCGGTTTATGAAGAGCCATTTGCTCTGACCATGCTGGAGGCCATGGCCTGCGGCCTGCCGGTGGTTGGGACTGCCACTGGCGGCAGCAAAGAAATTCTGAGACACGGCGAAACCGGCCTGGTCTTCCGTACAGGCGACGCCCGCTCGTTGGCCGGGCAGGTGAGGCGGCTGCTGGCCGATCCGCATCTGGGGCGAACCCTGGCCGACAACGCGCTGCATCGAGTCCGGCAGGATTTCACCATCGAGCAAACGACCGAACGTATAGAGCAATTCCTCTTGGGCCAAGTACAGAATTGACATGCTGGCGATAGCGTATAAAATTTCTGGGAATCGTGTAAGCCCATATTCCTCCGGAGGCAGGGATTGAGCCGCCAAATCGAAAAGTACGCCCCGCGAGTGGTTGCCATCCTGGCCGCCGTGGGGATGTTGTTCTCTCTCTATATGGTGTTTGTGTTCGCCCCGACTGAGCGGACCATGGGAGACGTGCAGCGGATATTCTACTTTCACGTGGCATCGGCATGGGTTGGGATGGCGGCGTTTGCCGTCGTGTTCGTGGGTGGGGTGGCGTACCTGCGCAGTCAGCGCCGGAGTTGGGACAGGCTGGCGCTCAGCTCTGCTGAGATTGGAACTCTATTCATCACGATGGCGCTGATCACCGGTTCACTGTGGGCCAAGCCGACCTGGAATACCTGGTGGACATGGGACCCGCGCCTGACCACCAGCGCCATCCTGTGGACGATATACGTCGTCTATCTTATTTTGCGCGGCGCCATTGAGGAGCCAACTCAACGGGCCAGACTGGCTGCCATCTTCGGCATTATCGGCTTTATCGACGTGCCCATCGTGTTCATGGCCGTGCGTTGGTGGCGAACCATTCACCCGGTGGTGTTTCACAGTGAAGGCTTCGAGCTGAGCGGGCGTATGTTGACCACGTTCATCGTCAGCCTGGTCAGTTTCACCTTGCTGTATATCGCCTTGCTCGTGCAGCGGTATCGGCTGGAATATCTACGCGACCAGGTTCAGGGCTTAAAACGACATTTGGAGGAACAGGAGATTTTGTGATGCTTTACCTCGTCATCGCTTACGCCGTGTTTTGGGGGATTACCTTTGCCCTGGTCTTTAGCATCTTTGCGCGCCAGAATGCAGTGGAACGCGAACTGACTTCCATCAAGCTGTTGATTGAGCAAGAGACGGACAAGAAAATTGACCAGGGACAGGAGTAAGATTGTATGGAGCAAAACGTTACCATTCCTCTGGCCGTGCTGGCTGGTCTGTTGAGCTTTGCTTCGCCCTGCGTGATGCCGCTGGTACCCGCTTTTCTGGGGTACATGAGCGGCGCGACCGTCAATCGCGCAGATGAGACCGTGCGGCGATTGAACACGTTCTGGCACGCACTGGCCTTCGTATTGGGGTTCAGCGTGATTTTCGGCCTGTTTGGCGTATTCCTGGGCCTGGTGGGCTATTGGTTGCAAGACCTCATCCCATGGATTCAGAAGATCGGCGGCATCATTATCGTGGTTTTCGGCCTGCACACGATTGGCCTGCTCAAGATTCCCTTTCTTTACGAGGAACGCCGTGTGGAGATTGAACGAAAATCTTCGCTGGGTTACCTGTCGTCTTTCATTATGGGTGTGTTCTTTGCCGCCGGTTGGACGCCGTGCGTCGGGCCGATCCTGGGTGGGATCATTCTCCTCGCTACAGACACGACGACGGCCGGACAGGGAGCTGTCTTGTTTGCGGCTTATTCTCTGGGCCTGGGTATCCCGTTCCTGCTTTTTGGCCTTGCCTTCGATGCCATGTCAAGCTTTCTGAAGCGCGTGAACAGATACATGAACGTTGTGTCCATCATCAGCGGAATCTTCCTCATTGCGCTTGGCATCCTCATTTTTACCGACAGCCTGACCTATTTGGCACGTTTTGGCAGTTTCCTGGGTGGCGAGGCTCTGTGAGACGCAGAACTCAGGGGTTTGCATGAAAGGACTCATGTGATGGATCACGACAAAACCAACGCTGTTGGAGATTATCAGCGCGGCATCGAGACCATGCGCCAATTGTGGGGTGAGGAGATGGCTGAGAAACTCCGGGCTCTCTGGAAGAACGCCAATCCCGATGTGGAACGCTACATCACGGCGTTCGCATTGGGTGAAGTGTGGTCGCGGCCTGTGCTCGACCTCAAGACGCGCAGCCTGATCTGTCTGGCAGCGTCTGTCGCTCTGGAACGCGACGACCAGGTGCGCTTGCACACTCATGGCGCATTACACAGCGGCGCAACGCCTGCCGAAGTGGCCGAGGTCATCTTGCAGCTCATGGTTTACGCCAGCTTTCCGGCCGCCTGGCGGGCGATGATCACCGCCAGTGAGGTTATAGCCGAGCATAAAAACCGGTGACTTTTTGACTTATGTCCTTCATCGGTGGTATAATATTTGACAGTAACGATGTTACCTTTCCAGATGAGGGAGTAACTGTTTAGCCATCGGTTGTCTATCAAACAGTAGAATTTTGAGGAGGTAAATCAGCATGTCAAAACTGAGCGAGCACATCAAGAGTGCGGATTGGAAGACGGAGAAACACGTGCCGGTCATCGAGGCACCAGACACCGTCAAAGCGGACGAGACTTTTGAAGTGAGGTTGAGCCTGGGCAAGGAAATTGCACATCCCAACACCACAGAACACCATATCCGCTGGATCACCCTCTACTACTATCCAGAGGGCGAAGGTGCGCCATTTGAAGTCGGCCATTTCGAGTTTAATGCCCACGGCGAGTCGGTGAAGGGGCCGAACCAGGGGCCTGTTTACTGCAACCATACCGTAGTAGCGTCGTTAAAGATCAGCAAGTCTGGTTTTCTCCACGCCATGTCATATTGCAACATCCACGGCGTGTGGGAAAGCACCAAGCCCATCACTGTCGCTTAAGGCAGCCGGCACGGCGACTTTTAGGCTTGAACCAGACATCACATGAATTGAGCCAGGGCAGGGTCCTGCGGGACGCTGCCCTGTGTTCTTGGAATCACGTGTGAGGTCGGCTTAAATGGACCTGTTCCAACATTCGTTCCACGTCCACGTCAGTCGGGAGGCCCCGTTGGCGGCCCGAATGAGACCGCGCACGCTGGACGAGTTCGTCGGGCAAGACCACATTGTTGGGCCGGGACGCCTGCTGCGCCGCGCCATTCAGGCCGACCAGCTTTCTTCGCTCATTTTCTATGGGCCGCCTGGTACGGGCAAGACCACCCTGGCGATGGTGATTGCCAACACAACCAAGAGCCACTTCATCTCGATCAACGCAGTCCTGGCTGGCGTGCAGGACATCCGGAGTGCCATTGACGAGGCCAAAGAACGGCGCGGCATGTACAATCAGCGCACTATTCTGTTTGTTGACGAGGTGCACCGCTGGAACAAGGCCCAACAAGACGCTCTGCTGCCCTGGGTGGAGAACGGTACGGTCATCTTGATCGGAGCCACCACCGAGAACCCTTACTTCTCCGTCAATCGGCCGCTGGTCAGCCGCAGCCGCATTTTCCAGCTCAAGCCGTTGGACGAGGACGACCTGTATCAAATCGCCAGGATGGCTTTAGCGGACCAGGAAAGGGGTTATGGCCGGCTTAAGGTCCAATTGTACGAGGACGCACTGGCCCACCTGGTCAACGTAGCCAATGGCGACGCCCGCAGCCTGTTGAACGCCCTGGAGCTGGCCGTCGAGACAACCCCGCCCAACGAGGAGGGGGTAATCGTGGTAGACATGGCAGTAGCCGAGGAAAGTATCCAGCGGCGCGCCGTCCTCTACGACAAGGAGGGCGATGTCCACTTCGACACCATCTCTGCGTTCATCAAGTCTCTGCGAGGCTCCGATCCCGACGCGGCGATGTATTGGTTGGCGAAGATGGTCTACGCGGGCGAGGACCCGCGCTTCCTGTTTCGACGAATGTTGATCTTTGCCGGCGAAGATGTTGGCCTGGCCGACCCTCAGGCGATGGCAGTGGTCGTTGCCTGCGCTGAGGCGTTCGAGCGGGTGGGCTTGCCGGAGGGTCGCTTCCATCTGGCTCAGGCCGCCCTCTACCTGGCGACCGCGCCGAAATCAAATTCGGTGTTTGCTTTCTTCGATGCGTTGGGTGTAGTCGAGTCGGAACGGGAAGCAGAGGTGCCGGCTCATCTGCGCGATGCCAGTCGGGACAAAGAGGGGTTCGGACATGGTGAAGGCTACCTGTATCCTCATGCCTACCGTGACCACTGGGTAGCGCAGCAGTATCTGCCGGCTGCCTTGCAGGGCCGCGTTTTCTACGAACCGTCCGATCAAGGCTACGAGGCGACCATCCGCGAACGGATAGCCCGTCAGCGGGAGGCGCAACTGGCCGCCATGCTGGAAGGCGGATATGAAGCGCTCCTGGAAGTGTTGACCTTCTCGCCGCGCAGCCGCGAGCGCGACCGCTGGCTGCAACGCACAGTCGGGGAAATGGCCGGTCACCTGGCCGAATTGCGCGACCGGGTGCTCGATGCGGCGCGCTTGCAGCGGCATCATACCGTACTTGACCTGAGTGCGGACAATGGATTGCTGACCTGGGAAGCGGCGCGGCGCACACCCGAGGGGGGCGTGTGGGCGCTGGTTCGCCACCAAGCTGCGGCCGATGTCCTGCGCCAACAGGCGGCCCGTCTGCCAGAACTGGAGAGGCCCAGGATACTTGTGGGGGGACTGCTTGAGCTGTCCCGGCTTCTGGCATCAGCCGGCGACGAGGCGGTGCGTTTCGACGCCGTTGTGGGCCGAAACGTGTTGTTGCCCCATAATCAAGAGGAGCGATGGAGTGTTCTGGCGCAGCTTCGCGCACTGACGACCTCTGGCGGTGTCCTGAGCTTGGCCGAGACCATTTCGCGGCGCAGCCCAAGGCTATATGCCCTGGTTGACCTCTCCCCGTTGGGCGATAACCTGGCGACGCGCGTGCGAGCAGCAGAGGAGGCCATTTACGCGAACTCCGACGATCCGCTGGTCAATTGGGATGCGGCAGACCTGGCCGAATGGACGACCAGGGCAGGGTATCGGCAGGTGGAAACCAAAGTCTATAGCAGTGCGACGCAAATGCACGTAACCGCTGCCCGATTGGAAGGCTGGTTCTCGACGGACGAGGCAGGGGCGCGCCCTACTTATGCTCAGCACCTGCTGCGCCAGATTTCTATGGCCGAGTTAGCCCAGGTGCGCGAGCTGTTCGAGCGACAATTGCTGGGCCAGACTGTACCCTGGCAGAGCTGGTATGTGCATCTCCTGGCCCACACATGACCATTTGACCTATTGCGTCACAAATCAAACGGCGCAATGAGTTTCCAACCAGCTTCTGCATCTGCTGAGCAGGTCGCCGGCTGCGTTCAGGCCGCGCTGTGCATCGTCCCGGCCGTACACCTGACCCGGCGTCAAATCGGGCAGGCCGTTGGGGTAGCGTGTGGGAATGTAAAACTTGTCCAGCAGCGCGCCCAATTCGAGCCAGGTCTCGGCGTCCGACAATTCGGCGCGTCGGGGAAAGTCGGCCAGCAGTCGCTGTATCGAATGGCCCCTGGGGTCTAAATCGCAGGCATACCACAGGGCTTTGACCGCTTTTTCCCCGCTTTGTTGGGCTAGAAAGCACGCTTGAGCGTAGATGTTCGATTCAAACAGCACCTGTGCTGCGCGCAGGTCCTCCTCGGCGGTGAGAAGCCAGCGTTCAGCCTGATAGCGGTTCTTGCTCTGACTCATAGATAACCTTCCCTTCGGCGATCGCTGTTTTGAGCCAGGGTCGCTCAGCCATGCGCGACAGCTCTTCAGGGGTGTAAATCAGCAGGTCCACGTCGTAATCTCGCGCGGCTGCGGTGATGTCGCGCAGGATGCCTTCGTAGCGGTCCAGGAACCGCTTCTCCGTATCCACGACTACAATGAGGTCCAGGTCGCTGTGCCTCGACGTCTCACCGCGTGCTACCGAGCCAAAGACGATAGCCTTCAAAACATGGTGCTGTTCGAGTACGGGCCGCAATCGGCCGACTAAGGCGGCGAATTCGTCTGGCCTCATGGTGATAGCCTCGCTGCATTGCAGGGCTGCGAGCCCACGCCAATGACGCTAGTCAGTATGGAAAACCTCTTCCATGTTGGCCCACCATTCTCCTTCCTGTCGAGTCGGTATAGGGTCTTGCATGGGCATCATGATGTCCCACCACCGCTGGGTGACTGGGTCGGCAGCCATCTTGGCCATGTCGGCAGCGAAATCATCGCCGTAGTATTCGAAATAGGCGAATAAGTAACCGTCCTTGTGAAAAATGGAGTAGTTACGGATGTTGCATTGGCGGATCGTGTCCAATACACCAGGCCAGACTTCAGCATGGTATTTTTTGTATTCCTCCAGTTTGCCTGGTTTAAGACGGATCAACTGGCCGAAACGCTTCATGACAGCCTCCCAAATGCCTTTAGCAGGATGTAGGTAACAGTATATCACGAGTCAGGCGATTTGTTAAACCCAGGCGGACAAATCGGATGCACCCGCGACAAGGGCCGTGTTTGCTCTCTGCCGAATTGTCCGTTATAATTTCTCCGTACAAATCAATGTCTGAACCAAGCAAGTGAGAGTTGTACATGACCGTGTTTGTGCACCCCCTAAAAGAATCGTTACCCTGATATACAGGACTCAATTGGGGAGCTTGCACGGAAGGAGCGCGATACCATGATTCAAGTGGAAATCGAAAGTGTGCGGATGAGCTTACTGTCTCAGCATCGCCTGGTTGTCTTAAAAGACATCGAAAAGGAGCGATTCCTGGCTATTTGGATAGGGCCTTTCGAGGCCGATGCGATTACCATAGAACTACAGGGCGTGCAGGTGGCGCGCCCGCTCACCCATGATCTCTTGCGTTCCATCATCAGCTCAGTCGGCCTCCACGTCAACTATGTTGTGGTCAACGACCTGCGAAACGAGACGTTCTACGCCAAAATCGTGATGGACTTCAACGGCAGGACGCTGGAAATTGATTCCCGCCCCAGCGATGCGATAGCGCTGGCCGTGCGCGTGGCCGCGCCGATCTATGTGGCGGAGTCGGTTATGGACGAGGCAGCCATCACGCCGGAGGAAGGAATCGACCTGACCGAGTTGAGCGAAGAGGACGAAAGCCGCCTGTCCGTTTTCAGCGAGTTCCTGGAGACCCTGGACCTGGATGACCTCGACAAACCCGACGACTCTTGAATTGTCGCGTCCCTCTTGCACAAGCAGTGAACTGAGACTGCAAGTATACAACGACAGGTCCGGTTGCAGTTAGGTCAATTATGGCTATCGAGAGGTTGCCGCCTCAAAATATAGAAGCCGAACAGTCCGTGCTGGGCAGTCTGTTGATTGACCCTGACGCAGTGACGCGCGTCGCCTCGATATTAAAGGCATCGGATTTCTATCGTGAGTCTCACAAGCTGATTTACCAGGCCATCCAAAACCTGCATGAACGCGACGAAGCGGCTGATTTCATCACCGTATCCGATGAGTTGGCCCGCCAGGGGCAACTGGAGGAAGTCGGCGGTGCGTCCTATCTAACCTATCTCATCAACGCGGTACCAACCTCCGTCCATGCCGAGTACTACGCCCATATCGTGGAACGTACTGCCATCCTGCGTCGCCTGATTGAAGCGGCGAGCCAGATCGGCAACCTGGCCTATGAGGAGGCCGACGATGTCGACGACGTTCTGGACAGAGCCGAGCAAATCCTGTTCGGCATTTCCGAGAGGCGCATCACCCGTGACCTGATCCCGCTCAGACAGCTTCTGGGAGACTACTTTGAGCGTATCGAGTATCTCAGCCAACACCAGGGAGAACTGTTCGGCGTACCATCCGGCTTCACCGACCTGGATAAATTGCTTGGTGGTTTCCAACGGTCGGATCTGATCATTCTGGCCGGCCGACCAAGCATGGGCAAAACCAGCCTGGCTCTTTCGATGGGCTTGAACGCGGCCAAGAAATACGACCAGAAGGTCGCCATCTTCAGCCTGGAAATGTCGTGTGAACAATTGGTGCAGCGGTTCATTTCAGCCGAGACCGGTATTGACTCGCAGCGTCTGCGCGCGGGGCTGGTGGCCGATCACGAATGGCCCAAATTCATCCAGGCTACCGGCCTGCTCTCTGAGCTGAATATTTTCATTGATGACACCCCCGCGCTGTCCATTCTGGAAATGAGGACCAAGGCCAGGCGGCTTGCCTCCGAGCACTCACTTGATCTGATTATTGTGGATTATTTGCAGCTCATGCGTGGCTCTGGACGCTCTGAGAATCGGGTTCAAGAGGTTTCCGACATTTCTCGCGGCCTCAAAGCCCTGGCCAGGGAGCTAAACATTCCAGTCCTGGCATTGTCGCAGCTTTCCCGCGCGGTGGAAGCGCGCCAAGACAAACGACCGATGCTCTCCGACCTGAGGGAGAGCGGCAGCATTGAACAAGACGCCGATGTCGTCATGTTTGTCTATCGTGAGGATATGTACGACGAGAACACCGACAAGAAAAACATTGCCGAAATCAGCATCGCCAAACATCGCAATGGCCCTACAGGCAAGATTCACCTGTTTTTCAGGAAAGAGCTGGCACAGTTTCAGGCTTTGCAGTTTGAACGGGAGGACCTGTGACGCCAGGATCAGCCAAAGCGACCAAAAAGATATTCCCCGGCTTCCCGGCAGGCCGGCTGAAGACAGTGCCCTTGCCGGCCCTGTTCTTCTCCGAAGTGTTGCCGCTTGTAGACGACCTGGCCGAGCTGAAAGTGCTCCTGCATGTTTTCTGGAGACTGTCCGGGGCCGGGCATCCGCTCAAAGCGGTCTCGTGGGATGAACTGCAGAGCGACCCTGTTTTGCTGCGCGGCCTTGACCTGTCGGCGCAGGACGCAGGTGTGCTTCTCAGACAGGCCGTGGAGAAAGCCAGTGAGAGAGGTACACTGCTTCGCTTGAAGGTCAGAATGCGCGATGATGAGACGAAAGAATGGTTCTTCCTGAACACGGAAACAGGTCGCAACCTCTTGAATCGCGTGCGGCGCGGCGAGGTGGACCTGGGAGGCGACCCATTGCGGGATGAAGCTGATATGATCGAAGAGCGGGCCAACATCTTCGTATTGTACGAACAAAACATTGGCCTGTTGCAGCCGTTAATCGCCGAAGAGCTCCAGGAAGCGGAATTGCTGTACCCGATGGACTGGATTGAGGATGCCTTCAGAATCGCCGTCGAGAACAACGTCCGCAACTGGCGTTACATTCGGGCCATCCTGGAGAGATGGAGAGCCGAGGGCAAACACGATGAAGAGGCTGGGAGACATTATTGGGAAGATGGACGGAGTTACCTCAAGGGGAAATACTCCGACATCATCAAGCACTGAAGAATACACAGGTGAAGTTTGTCCAGCGTGTGGCGGGGCCGGCTTCGTCATCCGTGACGTGCCGGTGGGCCATCCCGACTTCGGACGTTTGATCCCCTGTCGCTGTCGCCGGGCATTACTGGATGAAATTTATCGAGCCGAGCTGTATCGCCTGAGCAACATCGGCTGCCTCGCCCGCATGACCTTTGAAACATTCCTGCCTGAAGGTGTTGGTTTGGACCGGGCCGGCCAGATCAATTTGCGCCTGGCCTTCGAGAAGGCTTTGGCCTTCGCTCGAGAACCGGCGGGTTGGTTGATCATTCTGGGGAACTATGGCTGCGGCAAGACGCATCTGGCCGCCGCCATCGCCAACTATCGTCTGCAACAGGGATTCCCGGTGTTGTTTGTTGTCGTCCCAGATTTGCTGGATCATCTGCGGGCGACATTCGCACCAACGGCCGATGTCCAGTACGATGAGCAGTTTGAGAAAGTGCGTACGGCGCCGTTGCTCATACTGGACGACCTGGGCACGGAAAGCTCGACGCCATGGGCGCAAGAGAAGCTGTTTCAGATTCTCAACCACCGTTACAATGCCCGTCTGCCAACCGTGATTACCAGCAACCGCCAGCTCGAAACCATTGACGGCCGCCTGCGCTCGCGGATGGTTGACCCCGACCTGTCAATTGTGATGACCATCACGGCGCCGGATTTCCGGGGCGGGGGAGATTCGTTGTCTCCGGCGGCGTTGCTCAGTAGCTTGCATCTCCATGAGGATCAGACGTTTGAATCGTTCAACCTGAACCGCAGTGGCCTGAGCGCGGATGATTCGGACAATTTGCGCCGCGCGTTCAAGCTGGCTCGCGAGTACGCCGAAGACCCCAGGCTGTGGTTGGTGTTGGCCGGGCCGTATGGCTGCGGTAAGACCCACCTGGCAGCCGCCATCGCCAATTACCGGGTGCAGCAGGGTTACCCCGCCTTGTTCGTGGTAGTCCCTGATCTGCTGGATCATTTGCGGGCTACATTCAACCCGCAGAGTACGACCACATACGACCGTCGGTTCGAGGAAGTGCGCAAGGCGCCGCTGCTCATCCTGGACGACCTGGGAACCGAAAATGCCACCTCGTGGGCTAAGGAGAAACTGTTTCAGATTTTCAATTACCGCTACAACGCGCGTCTGGCCACAGTTATCACCACGTCGCACCGCCCCGAAGACATTGACCCCCGTCTGATGACGAGGATGGCGGACGACCTGCGGTGTACGTTTTTCGTCATCACTGCGCCGGGCTATCGTGGCGCGCGTGAGCCGGGCAGTGAGAAGCCCCGCCGACCCGGCCGGGCCAGACGGAGTCAGGCGTGACGGAACAGAACAGGGCACGCAGTTTGGGGATGGCCTGGGCTAAACCAACTCGCACAACCAGCCAGGCCGTTGGGCTCGCTGAGCCTGGGACTGCTTTTTGCAGTGTGATCGGCGCGGCGCGGAACTGGCGGGACTCTTGGGCAGGGGACACACTCATCGCGCTGATCCTGTGCGCCCTGCCGTTCCTGTTTTTCTGGCGTTTTGTCACACCTGACCTGGCTGACCGGGTGACTTTCGCCCGCGGCGACTTCGTGGGGCAGTACTTTCCACTCCGCTTCTTCGTGGCCCAGCAGTTCGGACAGCGTGAGCTACCCCTTTGGAATCCGTACATTTACGGCGGCCAACCCGCGCTTGCTGACATACAGTCGGCTGCCCTGTATCCTCTCAATCTGGTGCAGGCTGTGCTGTTGGGCGGCGACTATTTCACGATGGCTTCACTTGAACTGCAGGTCATCGCGCATTTCTCGCTCGCTGCACTTTTCACCTATCTTTTCGTGCGGCGACTGACGGCCAGCCGTTTTGCTGGGGTTGTATCTTCTGTGGTCTACACCTACGGCGGCTACATGACCTCGTTCCCCATCCGGCAGATGACTATGTTGAGCGTCGGCGTCTGGCTGCCGCTCACGCTGTTCTTCCTGGAGGGGGCATTCCAGGCGCGCGCACAGGACGGCGGCGTGACTTGGGTGGGGCGGTTCATGTCGTCGCTAACTCTCGCGGGTATGGCTTTCGGCGTCTCCATTTTGGGGGGACATCCTCAGACTTCCCTGTATGTCGCCTATTGTTGCGTCGGCTACATCGTCTACCGTCTGTGGGCGCAACGTTCTGAACCGGGGTGGCCGAACGGCCTTGCGGCCAGCCTGCGACTGGCGGCGCCGTTTGCCTTCGTGCCGCTCATAGGACTGGGGCTGGCTGCGGCTCAGTGGCTGCCGACGCTCGAATTCATCCGCTTCTCAACGCGCGCTGAGCTTAACTACTCGACCGTGTCGTGGGGTTTGCCGATCCATGAACTGGTTTCTCTGATCTACCCCGGTTATTCAGGGAATTCTCCACAATATGTGGGCGTAGTGCCCATGATTCTGGTCGCCGCAGGCCTGTTCCTGCCTCAGCGTTGGCGCGGACAGGGCTTCTGGGCTGTGACGGCGGTCGTTTCGCTGCTTCTGTCGTTTGGCGGAAACACATTTCTGTTCAACGCCTTCTACAATATCGCGCCGGGCTTCGCCAGCGTGCGGGACCAGGAACGGGTCATCTTTCTGTTTGCGTTCAGCCTGGCTGTGTTGGCCGGGTACGGCGCCAAAGAATTGGCAGACCGGCTCGACTCAGGCCGGCAGGCTGTGGACGCGCTGGCGCGCGGGGTAGGCCGCTTCGCCGCGGCCCTGTTGGCCCTCACAGCCCTGTTTCTGTATGGCTGGGCGCGCAGCCAATCCGCTGGCGAAGGAGATGTTTTTATCGGAGCGTTGCGACACCATCTTTTCACTCTGCTGCTGTTGGCGGGATGCTGCGTGTGGCTGGCTGTGCGCCCACACGCCCTCTGTGGCCGTGCGCTGTGGCAGATTGGCGCCATCGGGCTGATCGCTTTCAACCTGTTCACTGTAAACTGGGAGTTCCACGCGCACAGCATACCGCCGGAAGGATTCTTCCCAGAGACGAGCACGGTCCAATTTCTGAGGGCACAATCCGCTGTCCGCCCGCAATCGTTCCGTATCAGCAGCGCGGGCCTTCTGCCTGGCGGCAGCAGCGCGGGTGCAGTGTACGGTTTACGGGACATCACCGGCAACAGCCCACTTCATCTGGCTGCCTTTGAGCAATTCAGTGCACGCATGGGCGAGTGGCGCAAGTGGCAACTGCTCAACGTGCTTTACGCGCTTGACACCCGGGACCTGGACGGACCGGGCCTGCGTCGGGTGCACGAAGAGGCTGACTTGAAAGTGTACGAGATTACCGACCCATTTCCTGCGGCCTGGGTTGTTCATGAGGTCCGGGTCGCAGCCGATGACGATGAGGCCTATGATCTGCTCAATATGGACACTTTTGACCTGCGGCGCACGGCAGTGATTGAGGGACAGCTTCCTTTCGAGCTCAGGTCAGGGGAAGGCTCCACGGCACAGATACTTGAAGCCTCCGCCAATCGGATGCTCGTTCAGGCTGAGCTCGCTGCGCCCGGCCTGCTCGTGCTGAGCGAGGTCTACTATCCCGGCTGGGAAGCGGCTGTCAATAACCAGCGCGCGCCGCTCGTGCGAACGGATGCTATCTTGCGCGGCGTGCCATTGCCGGCTGGCTCGCATCGGGTGGAGATGTGGTATCAGCCTAAGATGTTCTATTGGGGAGTGATGGTTTCAGCGGCGACGCTCTTGTTGTGCGTGGGGGCGCTGGCCTGGGCCTGGAGGCATGGGACAAAAGCGCGCTAACGGTTCAGGCCGCAACCCTTTATTGACAGGCATTGTAGTTCGGTTTATACTCAAAGTGCGCCCTGGTACAGGTGCTGGTCACCCGAAAAGGCCTGCAAGCTGACCGCCTAATCGCTGTTGGGGAAGGAGTCTGGTCCATGTTTATCGCCAATATGTTGGGGTTGCTCGCCGCGCTGTTCTGGCTGCTGCTGGTGATCTACGTCGCAACAGTGCTGATGCGACGGTCGCGTGGGGAAAATGTCAAGATATCCATCGTAGTTGTCGTAGTGTTGATCTTGCTGGCAGCATTCTCCAGCACGCTCAGCGCGGGGCTGGTGGTCATAGACGCCGGTGAGGTGGGGGTGGTGTTCAATTCATTCACAGGCACCAAAGAGACGCCCCTATATCCGGGATTGCATTTCGTCACGCCGTATATCGAGACAGTCTACCGCTACAGCACTTTGGAGCAAGTCTACACCATGAGCATCCACAACGAGGAAGGACAGGTCATGGGTGATGATTCGTTGTGGTCGCCGACGTTGGAAGGCCTGCAGGTTGGCATTGATTCCTCGACGCGCTACAAGATTAACCCGGCGAAAGCAGCCTACATTCACAACAACCTGCGCGACTACAACAATATCCTGGTGCGCCCGTCTATCCGCTCCATAGTACGGCTGCACGTCTCACAGTACACGGTGACAAACGTGTACGGGCCGCGTCGGGCTGAAATCCAGGGCAAGATCGAAGATGCGTTGCGCAAACGTTTTGAGGAGGCCGGACTGTTGTTGCTGTCTTTTGACATCCGCAACGTGAATTTCACCAAAGAATACGCACGGTCTATTGAGCAGAAACAGATCGCCCAGCAACAAGCCGAACAGATGGAATTTGTTCTCGACAAGCAGAGGAAAGAAGCAGAACGCATGCGCGTCGAGGCCGCCGGCTTCAAAGATGCGGCCATCATCCGCGCCCAGGGCGAGGCCGAGTCGCTGAAGTTGATTAGCGAAGCGCTGGCGGCCAACCCCAATCTGCTGATGTATCGGTACATTGAAAAGCTCGCGCCCAACACTCAGGTCATGATGGTGCCGAACAATACGCCGTTCATCTTCGACCTCAAAGGGTTGGGCGCACTGTCGCAGAGCAGCGCGCCCGCCGAACTGCTGACCGTCCAGCCGACGGCCGAGCCGGAGCCGCCAGATAGAGGCGGGCGACCCACGCCAGACGTACCTTCTCCAGCCCGGTAGCAGGAGCCGTCAATGAGCCTAACTCGTGAAGAGGTGGAGCACATCGCCCAACTGGCGCGGTTGGGGTTAAGCGAAGCGGAAAAAGAGCTGTTCGCCAGCCAATTGTCGGCCATACTGGACTACGTGCGGGTGTTGCAGGAGTTGGACACCGAGTCGGTTCCGCCGACTACAACGGCCGTCCCGCTGGAGAACGTATGGTTCGAGGATGTGGTTGAGCCTTCGTTGCCCCGTGACGACATCCTGAGCAACGCGCCTGATGTTGTGGACGGCTTTTTCCGTGTTCGAGCCGTGTTGGACTTCTAACCATGGTTAATGCGTTCCCTGACGGGCACATCTCGCCGGGTTCAGTCAGCAGCGGGGGGGAAAGAATCAGTTGGATTTGTACCAGTTAACCATCCATAACGCGGCTGAGCTGCTCAGAGAAGGGGAGATTTCCGCGCTGGAGCTAACCCAGTCCGTGTTGGACCGCATCGTGGCTGTGGACAATTCAGTGCGGGCCTACCTGACGCTGCTGCCGGAGGTGGCTTTGGAGCAGGCGCGCGCCGCCGATGCGCGATTCGCCGCCTGGCGCAAGGCCGGGCGGGCCGAACTGCTGCCCCCGCTGTTAGGTATACCATTGGCCATCAAAGATGTGATCTGTGTGGAAGGCGTCCCCACGACCTGTGGCTCCCGAATCCTGGAAAATTTTCATCCGCCGTTCCAGGCAACAGTGGTGCAAAAGCTACTGGATGGCGGAGCAGTGATTCTGGGCAAAACCAACACCGATGAGTTCGCCATGGGTTCCTCCACGGAGAATTCCGCCTACTTTACGACGCGCAATCCCTGGGACCTTTCGCGCGTGCCGGGCGGCTCCAGCGGCGGCAGCGCAGCGGCCGTTGCCGCCGGCGAGGCCTCAGGCGCGCTGGGCTCGGACACGGGCGGTAGCGTGCGGCAGCCGGCCGCCTTCTGCGGCGTCGTTGGCATGAAACCGACTTATGGCCGTGTATCGCGCTACGGGCTGGTGGCTTTCGCTTCTTCGCTGGATCAGATCGGGCCGCTGACCAGAGATGTGACCGACTGCGCCCTCTTGTTAGAGACAATTGCCGGCTACGACCGACGGGATTCCAACAGCATTGACGCGCCGGTGCCCCATTACGCCGCTGAACTGAAAAAGGGTGTGCAGGGGCTGCGCGTAGGCGTGCCCCAAGAATTCTTTGTGAGCGGCATGACCCCAGAAGTGGAAATCGCGGTGCGCCAGGCCATTGACGCGCTGGCTGCGCTCGGCATGGACGTCCGCGAGGTCTCGCTGCCGCATACAGCGTATGGCATACCAACGTACTACATCATTGCTACGGCGGAAGCGTCCACCAACCTCGCTCGCTACGATGGCATCCGCTACGGCTACTCTGCTCCCGATGCAACAGACCTGATGGAAGGCTACTTCAAGAGCCGGGCTTATGGTTTCGGCAGCGAAGTGAAGCGGCGGATTATGCTAGGCACCTACGCGCTCTCGGCCGGGTACTACGATGCCTACTATCTCAAGGCGCAGAAGGTGCGCACCCTGATCAGGAGGGACTTCGAGCGCGCTTTTGAGATGGCCGATGTCATCGTCACACCTACCACGCCCTACGTGGCTTTCAAGGTCGGGGAGAAAGTGGCGGACCCGCTGCAAATGTATCTCAGCGATGTGTTTACCATCACGCTGAACCTCGCTGGCCTGCCTGGGCTGTCCCTGCCGTGCGGATTCGCCGACGGACTGCCGGTGGGTTTGCAGATTATTGGCCCGGCATTGGCTGAGGACGTTGTCCTGCGGGTGGCTTATGCGTATGAACAATCTACTGAGTGGCGCCTGCGCAGGCCACCAATTTCTTGATCGTCGGGCCCGCATTTGTTTCGCTGAAAAAGAAAGGATGTTGAGAACCAGACATGAAAGTCATCATTCCTCTGGCCGGATTTGGGACGCGCCTGCGCCCACACACGTACACCAAGCCAAAGCCGCTGGTCAATGTGGCCGGCAAGCCGGTGCTAGGACATATTTTGGACAAGCTTTGCTGCTTGGACGTCGAAGAAATCGTGTTCATCACCGGCTATCTGGGAGACCAGATCGAGCATTACGTTGAAACGAACTACCACTATCCGGCCCGTTTCATTGAGCAAAAAGAGCTGCTGGGACAGGCCCATGCTCTCTATCTGGCTCGCGACGTGCTGAGCGGCCCACTGGTGATCATCTTTGTGGACACCATCTTTGACGCTGACCTGAGCGTGCTTGCCGAGGAGCAAGCCGATGGCGTCATCTACGTCAAAGAAGTGGAGGACCCGCGGCGCTTTGGCGTGGTCGTCGTACGCGATGGGCGTATCACACAGTTGATCGAGAAACCTGACAGCATGGAGAACAACCTGGCGGTTATCGGCCTGTATTACGTCAAAGACGCGCAGTTTCTGATGCGGAGCGTCGGTGAACTGATTGAACGCGACATCAAAACCAAAGGCGAGTACTTCCTGGCCGATGCTCTCCAAATCATGATTGACCGCGGCGCCAGATTCCGCGCGGAGAGGGTGGACGTATGGGAAGACTGCGGCAAGCCGGAAACTGTGCTGCAGACCAACCGGTATCTCCTGAAGCAGTCGGGCGGGCATGTCGGTAAGCTGGACAATTCGGTGGTCATCCCACCCGTCTACATTGCCGACAGCGCTCAGGTGTCAGAATCTGTCATTGGCCCATACGTGACCATTGCGGAAGGCAGCGTAGTGCGACGGTCAATCATTCAGGACAGCATCATAAATAAGGGCGCATTCATTGAAGATGCCGTGCTGGCTCAGTCGTTGATCGGCGACAATGCGGTGGTGCGCGGGACTTTCGACCGGCTCAATGTGGGCGATTCGTCGCAAATTGATCAGAAATGCAACGGGGCGATCTGCTAAGAGTTTGCAACCGGCCTGAGCCGGCGGCCTTGCCCTGCTGATATGGAAATCCTGCTGATCGAGCCATATTGCGCGGGGTCTCATCACGCCTGGGTCGAGGGTTACGTTCGCCATAGCCGGCATCGGGTTCGCCCGCTTACGCTGCCTGGGCGCTTCTGGAAGTGGCGTATGCACGGCGGAGCGGTGACGCTGGCGCGCCAATTCCTTGAGCAGGGGTACCGTCCCGACCTGATCCTCGCCTCGGATATGCTCGACCTGAGTACTTTCTTGTCCCTGACGCGGACTGAGACTCACAACATACCCGTGGCTTTGTACTTTCATGAGAACCAGTTGACCTACCCCCTGCGCCGTGGCGAAAAACGGGACCTGCATTACGGGTTCATCAACTACCTGAGCGCGCTCTTGGCCGATGCGGTGTTTTTCAACTCTGCCTTCCACCTCCAATCTTTCTTCGATGAGTTGCCGCGCCTGCTCAAACATTTTCCAGATTACAACGAACTGGATACTGTTTCACAGCTCCGCGCCAGGTCGGAGGTCTTACCGCTGGGGTTGGATTTAAGGCGACACGACCTGTATAGTCAGGCACGTGTAACCACTGAGGCTCCGATAATCGTGTGGAACCATCGCTGGGAGTATGACAAGAACCCACAGGAGTTTTTCCAGGCCATCTACGCGCTTCAAAAGATGGGGCTGGATTTTAACCTCGTCCTTTTGGGCGAGAGTTTTCGCGTTAAACCAGAGGAATTTCTGGAAGCTAAGGAACGGCTGCGAGGCCGTGTGCTGCAATTCGGCTATGTGGAAGACTTCGGGTCTTACAGCTCCTGGCTGTGGAGCGGCGACCTGTGCATCAGCACAGCCCATCACGAATTTTTCGGCGTCGCTACCACTGAAGCTATCTATTGCGGCTGCTATCCAATTCTCCCGAACCGCCTGGTTTACCCCGACCTGGTCCCGGAAGAGCTACATGCGGCCTGTCTGTACGACGATTTCGGCGGGTTGTTGGCCCGAGCACGCGATTTTCTGGCCGGTAAGCGGCCCTCCAGCAAAGAATTGGCCTCGCTCCGCTCGCATGTGGCCCGCTTTGACTGGGCGGTAATGGCCGCCCAGTACGATCAGCGGCTCGAACAGGTTGTAAAGGCGCATCATTCTCGGGCGTGAGAATAATAGAACTGCTCCCATTCTGAGCGAGTCGGCAAGGAGGGCTGCGCCCCCAGCTTCATGGCGGCCAATGCGCCGGCCGCGTTCGCCCATGGAATGGCGCTGGTGAGGTCCCCTGTTTCGGCCCAGGCCACGGCCAGCCCGGCCACGAAGGCATCGCCCGCGGCGGTGGTATCCACCGGCTCGATGCGATACGCTGGAAACATGGCGTTGCCCGCGTCCGAGCACAGAAACGCGCCGCGCTCCCCCAGCGTCAGGATGACTGCGCCCACGCCGACCCGCCGCAGGTGCTCAGCCGCCTTCTCGATCTCCGCCGCCGTCGTCACCGGCAGGCCGGTGAGCAGCGCGGTCTCGGTTTCGTTCGGGACCAGGATGTCCACGTAGCTGAGCAGTGTATCAGATAAGGGTTGCGCCGGGGCCGGATTGAGCAGGGTAACGACGCCGCGCTCCTTAGCCAATCTCAAGCCGGCTTCGACGGCCGGCAGAGGAGACTCTAGTTGGAACAAAACAATATCTGCCTGAGCGATGGCTTCTGCCGCAGCCTCGATGTCTTCCACAGTAAGCCGCATATTGCTGCCCGACGCCAGAACGATGTTGTTCTCGCCAGAGTCTTCCACAGTTATCAGGGCGATGCCGGTCGCTGCCTCAGGGTCTACTTTCACAAAATCGGTGTTAATTCCGGCTGTTCTCAGATTGTTCAGCAGGGCGCGGCCAAAATCGTCATCTCCCACACGGCCGACCATAGTGACTTGCGCCCCCAGCCTCGCGGCAGCAACTGCCTGATTGGCCCCCTTACCGCCGGGAATTGTGTGAAAATCTTTGCCAATGATGGTCTCGCCCGGCCTGGGAATACGAGGAGTGCGGACCACCAGGTCCATGTTCAAGCTGCCGACAACGGTCAGACGGGCCATAATAAACCTCCCTTGAGCGGTTAGGGTGCCAGGTGCATCCACGATTTATCTGTACGGCTGTCTGATTGTAGCATAAGCCCGGCGCAACGGCAAGTTGAACGTCTTCCACGGGTGCATCCAGAATTTTAGGCGAGTTAGCAGAAGCCTCAATCGCGTCATGCTGAGCGCAGCGAAGCATCTCATTCCACGATGTAAAACGAGATTCTTCGCTTCGCTCAGAATGACGGCCGGAGCCATTCGGCGGCTATCGAAAACGGCGTAAGCACCTGCTCCCTAAAATTTCGGATGCACCCTATAAGACGAACCGGATTTGAGGTATTGACAGGATATGTTATAATGAAAGTTGTCCGTATTGTCATTACGGTACTGCAATAAACCTTTGCGCAATGGAGGACATGATGCTCAGCAAAGAACTCTTAGAAATCCTGGTGTGCCCGGCGTGCAAAACCAAAGTAGAGCTGGTGAAAGAGACATGGCTTGTTTGCCAGAACCAGGAATGTCGTCGCAAATATCCCATTCGCAATGACATTCCGGTCATGCTCATACAGGAAGGTGACAAATATGTAGATGTGTCGGTCGACGACTTGGGCACACCATAAGCCTGTCTGCTCGACGCGACCCTGCGATTTCCGGCGGAGACAGTCCCCAACAACCGAAAGCGGCAAAGTCTGCCTGTGACAGGCAGCTCCGCTAAGATTTGACGGAATTGATGCGCGAAAGCCCGGTGGCTTCGTGTTCTTTTTGAAGGAGGTTAATCAGGTTATGAGAAAACTCTTAGCAGTTGTCGGCTTGTTGCTGGCAACTTTGGCTCTATTCAGTTTGCCAGCGTTTGGAGAGGGCAATATCCGGGTACTCAACAGCAAGGCCACCCCACATTTTGCCCAGGATGTGACCTTCCAGCTCCAGGCTGAAAGTGATAGCCCCATCAAAGAGGTGATCCTCTTTTATCGAGAAACCCTGGAGGCGGCCACCAACCGGGCCTATCCCAAATTCACGCCCGGCCAACGTATCGACGCGGAGTATGTCTGGGACTTATTGCCAGGAGAAGTACCAGTCGGTGCGGAAATCAAGTTCTATTGGCTTATCAGGACTGTTGATGGCGGGGAACTGAAGACGGAACCACAGTTCTTCAGTTACAATGATGACCGTTTCGATTGGCAGGAACTGGATTCTGGCAAAGTGCGCCTGTTTTATTACGGCGATCAAAAAGCCCGCGCCCAAGAGCTGTTGGAAGTAGCCACGGATGCCCTCAGTCGGATATCTGAGGACATTGGCGTCCGGCCAGAGCGGCCGATCAAGATTTACGTCTATAACAGCAAGGCGGACATGTCCGACGCCCTGGTGTCACGGAGCACCACATACGATGCCTTTACCACGACGCTGGGGGTGGTCGTCTCCGAAGATACATTGCTCCTGCTTGGGACAGCGACGGGCGTCGAACAGACCACCGCTCACGAGCTCACCCACATCGTGGTCGGCGAGGCAACGGACAACCCGTTCCATGCGCCAATTCCTCGCTGGCTTGACGAGGGATTGGCCATGTACAACGAAGGGAGCTTGCCAGATTATAATCGAGACGCTTTGCAGCGGGCGATACGTAACGACACTCTGATTTCAGTGCGCTCACTCAGTGCATACACAGGCGACCCATCGTTGGTTGACCTGTTTTATGCGCAGTCGTACAGCATCGTGGACTATCTGCTGAAAACTTACGGCCGAGAAAAAATGGTCGAGCTTCTGGCCGTATTCAAGCGCGGCTCACATCAGGAAGACGCCCTGCAAGAAGTCTATGGCTTCGGCCTGGACGACCTGGACGCGCAATGGCGCGAGTACGTTGGCGCCCGGCCCCGACCCTCGAAAACCATGCCCAAAGGTGCGGCCACAACCTGAGGTAGCTGTCATCTCGAGTTGGCCGCTCTTTGAGAGCAGGCCAGCTCGAGATTCTTTTTTCCCCGCGGTCACGTGGAGCTGCCTGTGGCGTCTCTTCTACGTATGATGGCCTTTTCTTCTTCGTTGAACAGATGAATGGCGGTTGGGGGAAACTCCAGCCAACACTTCTCGCCCTGATGTCGCTTGAGCCCCGCCGGGATCACCGCTTTCACTCGGGTTCTGTCAGCATCAGGAAGCTCAAGAGTCAGTATGGTGCTTTCGCCACGGAATTCCAACAATCTCACCATTGCCGCTATAGTTCCGTGCCCTTCCGTTGGAACAAGCCTGATCTGCTGCGGACGAATGCCTATCGTGACCTCACGGCCAATATACTCTGGGGCAACCTCCCCGCTGAACTCAAACGCTACTCTTCCGTCTTGCGTCTGGATGGACACCTGCCCAGGCGCATCAATCTTTCCGGGCACAAAATTCATCCCGGGCTCACCCACAAACTGAGCCACAAATTTATTGGTGGGACTGTTCCATACCTCGTCCACCGTCCCAATCTGCTGCAACTCAGCTCCATGGAGGATCAGCAGGCGGTCACAAAGAGCTGTTGCCTCTGCCTGGTCATGCGTCACATAGATGGTCGTGTTCTTAAGGTCCTCGTGAATGCGGCGGATGCGAGCCCTCAGGTCAACCCGCACCCTCTGATCCATGTGGGACAGCGGCTCATCCAGCAAGATGACGTTGGGGCGACGCACCAAGGCCCTGGCCAGCGAGACGCGCTGCTGATGCCCACCGGCCAGTTCCGACGGCGTCTTCTTCAGTATCGAAGTCAGGTCCAAGGTCTCCGCGATGGACCGAACCGCCTTGTCCACGTCCTTATCCTTGAAGCCTCTGGCCCGCAGTGGAAAGGCGATATTCTCATACACGCTCAGCCGATGATAGAGCGCGTACGACTCGAAAGCCAGCGCCACGTTCCTCTCCGCGGGGCTCAGATCGTTGACCACCCTGCCGTCGAACAGAATTTTGCCTTGGGTGATGTCCTCCAGGCCGGCCAACATGCGCAAAGTGGAGCTCTTGCCACTGCCCGAGGGGCCGAGAATGGCCAGGAACTCCCCGTTGTTACAGGTGAAACTCAGGTCCCTTACCCCGACGGTGCCTCCCGCATAGACCTTCCAGACGTGCTCACAATCGATCCTGCTCACTTCAACCCCCTAGCCCTTGGAAATTTCCACCGTCTTCACGTAGAAGAACATGCGGTCCGGATTAAACGAAAGCCACACGGGCTCAGACAAACGATAGTCAGACAGCTTTCCATCTCCGCCCACTCTCACGTAGAGGAAGCTCTTTTCCAGCTCGAACGTGAGCACGGAGGTTTCCACCTCGTGCACGACGGCGTAGATGGGAAGCTGGAACGATTGCTCGCCGTTGTTCTCACGGCTCACCGCAATATCTTCGCTGCGGATGCCCAGGCGGACAAAACGTCTGCCACCCTCCCGCACGGCCACCTTCTCCGCCAGCGCGACCAGGTCGTCACGGAGCCTGACACTGAAGTCATTGCCTGCCTTGAAATAGGTGGCGCCGTCGTGCGAGACCAGTTCGCCGTCTATCAGGTTCATGGGCGGCTCACCCACCAGTCGGCCGACAAAGTCCGTAGCCGGGCGGTAGTAGATGTCTTCTGGGGCGCCGCATTGCTCGACCAGACCCTTTCTCAAGATCAACAGAGTGTCTGAGAGCGCCAGGGCCTCGCGGTAGTCATGCGTGACGTACACAATGGTGCTGCCGTAGTTGGTAGCAAACTCTTTGAGCAGGGCTTGGGTCGAGAACCTCAGTTTGGCGTCCAGGTGCGCTATCGGCTCGTCCAGCAGATAGACGTCCGCTTCTCTGACCAGCGCCCGCGCCAGCGAGACGCGCTGTTTTTCGCCGCCGCTGAGATGCTGTGGCCTCTTCTCCAAAAGTTTCTCGATGCCCAAAAATTCGGCGATCTCGGTGACTCGCCTTCTCTCCTCTGCCGGGGTCAGTTTCTCCTGGCGTCTCGGGGAGCGCAGCGGGAACGCAATATTTTCGTAGGCCGTGAAATGAGGATAAAGATTGTAGGTCTCGAAGGCCATTGACACGCCTCGCTGCTGAGGAGGCACGGCGTTCATCGGACGGTTGTTGAAGTATATCATGCCGGAAGTGACCGGCTCGATACCGGCAATCATTTTCAGGATGGTTGACTTTCCAGCCCCGGTTGGCCCAAGAATGGAGAAGAATTCCCCTTCTTTACAGGTGAAACTCACATCTCTTATCGCCACTTTTTGGCCGTAGAGCTTCTTGACGTTTTCCAACCTTACCTCTGCCATTCTTATTCCTCCTCTTCCTCTTCTTCTTTGGGGCGAGGTCCGTAACGGAAAGTCACAAAGCCCAGCACGGTAGCGATTATGGTGCCTATCCACACGGGCGAGTTGGTGAACAGGCCCAGCCATACAAGATGAACGCCTATCCAGACTATGATCGCCCAAAAAAGCCAGTCCCCCATGGTCATTCTTGGCAACATAATTCAGTTCAACCCTCTCTCAAAAGTATTTCTCGCCGCCTGCCGGAGCCGCACGCCCGGCCGGCGAGCCGCTAGCCTTTCACCGCTCCAAAGGTCAGACCGCGAATGATGTAGCGCTGCATAAACCAGGCGGCAATGAGCGTTGGCAGCGCGCCGATTGCCGCGCCGGCTGCCATGGGCCCGTATTGCACTTCAATGGACCCCCAGAACGAAGAGATCAAGACCGTCATGGTTTTGGCTGCTTCTCGTGTGAACAGGAAGGCAAAAAGGAACTCATTCCAAGACCAAACCAGGCAGAATATCGCGGTGATGGCCAGGCCCGGCAAAATCAAGGGGATCACCACTTTTCTAAATACGTCCAGACGACCATACCCGTCCAGCAGAGCGGCGTGCTCCAGCTCCACCGGCGCTTCACGGAAGTAACCATACAACAGGAAGGTGGCAAAGGACATGTTGAAGTAAATGTACAGCAGAATCAAACCGAAGTGTGTATCCAGCAGTCTCAGGTTACGAAACATCAGGAAGAAAGGAATGGCGGCGACTACGCCAGGGAACATTCTGGTAGAGATCGTCGTGAAAAGCAGATGCCCTCCTCCCGTGTTCCAGCGGGCGAAGCTGTAAGCCGCCGGCAAGGAGACGATCAAGACAAATGCAGTGCTGACCACACTTACGATAATTGTATTCAGCAATGATTGTAAGTACCCATATTGCGCTGAGAACAGGCGCGCGAAATTCTCCAGGGTCACGGAAAACAGGAACTGGTTTTTCAAATTCGGCGAGAAGATGTCTGCAGGCGCCTTGAACGCCGTCAGGTAAATCCACACCAGCGGCCAAAGGACTACAAACACCACCAGGAAGGTCGCAAGCCAGAACAGAATCTTTTTCACCATGTGTCAATTTCCTCCGCTCACTTAGTCGCTTCCAGAGCTTTAATCAGCAGCCGGAACATGATAGCGCACAGGATAATAGTGAAGTACAGACTGATTATCGCCAGTGCGGAGCCATAGCCGATGTCGAAATACACGAACGAGGTGCGGTACAACATCCAGTCCAGCAGCTCGGTATTGACCCCGCCGCGCGTGGTACCATACAGCGGGTCAAAAAGCCTGATCAGCCACATCGTCCTCAAGAGAACGATAATAATGATGAGAGGGCTCAGCATCGGCAAGGTGAGCCGGCGGAACGTATACCAGGCAGACGCGCCATCCACCCTGGCCGCCTCAAACACGTCCTTGGGCATACCCCGCAGGCCGGCCAGCAAGACGAACGTCGAGAAAGGAAACCACTGCCAGACGGTAATCCCGCAGATGGTCAGCAAGGCAATGTTCGGCGCCCACCATTTGACGCGGCCCAGGCCGATGGCGCTCAGAACCTGATTGACCAGACCGATGTTGTACTCCAGAAGGAAATTCCAGACCAGCGACAGGATCAGCGGAGCTACCAGTAGAGGCAGCAGCGTGAGCCCCCGAAAGACGTTTTGCCCCTTGAAATCGCGGTTCCAGAGCAGCGCAATACCCATGCCAATCAGCAACTCAGCGGCCAGACAGACCACCACCGCTTGCGCAGTACGGCGCAGGCTGACCCAGAAATCCGGATCGTGCAACAGCTCAACATAGTTCTGGAGCCCAACAAAGGTGGCATTGCCTACTACACCGCCTATGTGGAACGACTGGTACACCGAGAAAAAAAGCGGATACAGCATGAACGCAATCAGGAACAACAACAACGGAATAAGCAGCGTCCACTTAAAGTACTTTTCGCTGGTCAGGATTTCCCCAATGGTGGCCTTTCTGCCGCCGACAACGTCCTCTTCTCCAGTAGGAGACGCAGAATACAATGCACTTTTTGCCGCCCTATTGCTCAACTTGCTCCTCCTCTGCCGTCATTCTCCCGATGCAAGATGCCGGGCCTCGGCCCCCTTGGCTTGCACCTTTCTAGTCCCCTAACGCAAGGGGAAGCACTCTATCGGTGCTTCCCCTGTGCTCACGTCTGGCTAAGTCTCTGTCATTCTTCGCGGATCGGGGTGATGTCGAATTTGGTCGTCAGCTCGACGGTCTTCTTCACCAGCTCGGCCAGCCCCTCGTCTACCGTGGTCTCCTGGTGGACAGGCTTGGCAAGCACGTCCATCTGCATCTCGTAGACCTTGCCTCCTGCCTTGGAGTTGAAGTAGTAGCGGTCGCCGACCATATCAACGAACTCCTGATCTGTCCAGTTCGCTATCAGGTAATCACACAGCATTTCAAAGGGGTATGCAAGCTCAGGAGTGCGCCAGTACGGGTCCGCCAGGACATCAACCCGGGTGGACAACTGCCCGCCCTCTTTCATGATGATGGTCTGGCACTCCTTCGAGGCCAGGTACCGGACCAGCCAGTAAGCCGCCTCGGGGTTCTTGGAATCCTTGCACACGCCAAACGACCAGGCGCCGGTGTATGGGCGCGCGCCCAGGGTTGGATAGACGCCCAGCTTCCCGCCCGGCACGTGCTCGTCGGTCAAACCCGCAGCCCAGGCGAAGGCGTTGGAGAACATGGTGGGCACAATAATGGCCCGACCTTCACCAATATCGGCAATGACGAAGTCGAAGTTCGCGGTCACACAACCCGGCGAGGCATACTTCAGCAGCTCAATGTACTGCTCCATCGTCTCCTTCATCGCTGCCTTGTCCTGCTGCGTGATCACGAATTCCTTGAGGTTGCCCGCGTCGTCTCTCATCACGCTGGCATAATCCGCGCCCTTGCCCCACAGATAGCAGGAGAATTCGTCATTGATCTGGTACGCGCCCGCCTGCAAGGATACGCCATAGAGGTCGTGATCCAGCGGCTGGCCTTTCAGCGTATCTCCCTTCTTTCTGGTGAAGAATTCGGCCTGGTCGCGGAGCTGCTCAAACGTGACGGCCGGCTTCAGGTCATACCCGTACTTGGCTTTGAAATTGGCCTGCTCGGTGGGGTCATCGAACACGTCTTGCCTGAGGAACATCGCCATGTGATAGGTGTATCCTGGCAGGACCATTTGCTTGCCGTAAGCCTGGCCGCAGCGCAGAATGACCGGGGATTGGTGGGCCATGTCCGCCTCGAGGGCCGCCACTCCCCCCGGGTCATACTTGGCCGCCAGCTCCCGCAGGTCCCACATGTAGTCTGACCATTCGGAAGTCCAGGCCGTTTCGACATAGGTCACATCATACACACCCGTTCTGGCCACCAGCTCCACATTTTCCTTGGAGTACACGACAGGCGAAGCCACTCTCTCAATGTTGACTTTGACTCCTGTCTTCTCGGTGAACCGTTCGATGTACGGGATAATCTTATCCCACACCTGGCCGGTCTCCATGATGGTGTTCAACGGCTGTTTGTTCTGAATTTCCGGTATATCGTCCAGGCCGAACACCTTCTCCTCGGCCGGCGCCGGCATAGCCGACGCGACCGGAGACGTCGGCTGCGCGTACCTGAAGCCCATCAGGGCCATCGAGACAACCAACAAAACCACCAAAACAGCGAAGATCCACCTACGCATCGTCATTACCCTCCTCTCTGACTGCCAGTCCTACAAACAGGAAACCAGATCAACTCTACAGTAAGCCAAACTCCAATCGCCCGACCAACTTTCATTACCTCTCCGATACTCACCCCCTTTCAGCCTGCCTTAATTCGGCTGGCATGCCAAACGCAAAAGCCTTTTGAAGGTAAGTACGCCAGTGTTACTCTTGGAGCGACGAACCAGGGCCAATAAAGTTCAGGTAACAATAGAACGAACCGGACGTGTGGATCGTAGTCAGCTACGTTATCCGGTGGTGAACCTTCTTAGGAAAAACAAGGAAAAACAACCTTGCCCCGAACTTGTATGGTGCTCAGGGGAAAAGGCTGACTTGTTCAGAGTGGAACAGCTTACAAATACAATAATAGCATAGCATATTTTGTCGACTCTGTCAAATTTGAAGGTGTTGAAAAACTCATTTTCGCGCATATCATGCTACGTAAAATATATTCACAGGCCATGAAATTGCCTCCAGCGCACGTCGTTTCGAGCTTCTTTCACGCTCTCCATTGAAGCACGTTCGAGAACTCATTGCCGCCCTTGTTGGCCTATATCGCTCATACTTGTCTCGTGACACGAAACGAGTCGAAATCACGGGCCACGACCGTGTTGGGAAAGACAGATTGCGCTTCTTGCAGGATGTCCTTTTCACGATAGCGCCGCGAGATATGGGTCAAATACAAGGTCTTGACCCCGGCGCGCAGAGCCAGGTCCGCGGCTTGCGCCGCCGTGAGATGGCCGAATTCCCGTGCCAAATCAGCTCCCTCAGCCAGATACGTCGCTTCAATCACCAGAGCATCGGCCCCGGCCACATGCTCGATCAGATTATCCGTCCGGCCCGCATCGCCCACAAAGGATAGCTTGCTCCCCGGCTGTGGCGGCCCCAATACCTGGTCGGGGTGCACCACCTGACCAGTGTCCAGCCGAATAGACTTGCCCTGAACCAGTTCACGGCGGCACGGACCAGCGGGAACACCCAATGCCTCGGCTTTATCTACCAGGAAGGGCCGTCTTTCTTTCTCGCAAAAATTGTAGCCCCAGCAATCCGGACCGCGGTGCGATACGGGGAAGATACTGAGCTGAAACGTGTCATCTTCCAGAATGACGCCTTCTTTTTCCAACGGGAAGTACCGAATCTCCAGAGGCGGATCGCCAGGGCCAAGGACTACGGCCATCAACGCCCTGACACGCTCAAGGGCCCAGGCGCCACCATACAACTCGATGGATGGGATTGCCTCCCAACGTGCGAAAGTGGAGATCAGGCCACCCAACCCCAAAATGTGGTCCAGGTGGCCGTGGGTGAGGAGAATTTTGTCCAGTCGGCGAAAACCCAAGCCGCTTTTCAGCAATTGCCGCTGAGTCCCTTCGCCGCAATCAATTAGAAACCGATACTCTTTGTACAGAACCATGCTGGCCGACAGGCCGCGGTGTATGGAAGGAGCAGATGCTGATGTGCCGAGAAAGACGAGCTCGAACAGGATGGCCTCCTCACGCGATAGATGCTCAATGTCGTCTGTAGCGCTGCTTGCGACACATTATACCTTAGATCGAACAGATACTCAATACCACAGCGTCTCCCGGCCGAACTTACCAGACATCTGGCAGCCGAATCGCTCCGTCCGCCGAACCAGAAACAGGCAATCTTTGGCCATTCAGGGCGTTGTATAACCCTATTTTGAGGCTATGCGAGCCTGTCGTGCCCTCAGCCTCGATCTGCTCGAGAAAGCCCGTGGGGATATCCAGGGCGACCTCATCCAAAACTACCTCACCCCTATCCCAAAGCGAAGTGGGGTAAGCAGACGCAGGACCTATACGCTGCGCCGCCGGCCGGTCTATTTGAGAGACAATTTCATCGGCATCGTTCAACAAATGCACAAACAAGGTATAATCCACTTCCGTCTCAGCTATGCTTTGCCAATACAACCTCAAGAACAACCGGTCTTTGTTCAGCCATTCCGAATCGTAGCCGACCAATTTGATGATCTCGCCCAACGAGATGTCCGTCGGATGTTGAGCATGATAGTCATTGACCGTGCTGCCGGGCGGCGGGCCACCTACTTTGATTGGCCCAATGGTCACATTCTCCACCTGTGTCTCATGACCATTCTGGACAAGTCGGAGAAATCTGGCATTTTCATCCTCGCCGCTGTACAACCCGACCAGCAGGTTATACACCCCATCCTCGGCTTCCGGTGACACCGGGACGGGGTATGGGTCAACCAACACATCGCCCGGCTCCCAGCAAGCTGTATTGGACAACAGGGGAGGGCGGTCGAATCCGCCCATTCGCCTCAATTGGCTATCCAACAACTGATTGGCTTGGCGGTAAAAGTCGTTGTCGAAGGAGAGGCTCTGCCAATATACCGTGATTGGGAAAGATTCCCCAGCTTTGACCCGTCGCGAAGGTAAGTCATAACCCATCAGCATGATTTTGCCCCCGAAATTGGCCATCAGCGGATGAGCCGTTGGCGGAAGTTCGTCGAGAATCGTAGCGCCCTCCAGGTCCCACTTAGGGCAAGCGCCGAAACGCTTCAGTCCCTGCAAGCTGGTCAGTCGCTGCCAATCCCGGCCGGTCAAGCGAATACGCAACGCCAGGTAAGGCGGCTCTGTATTCGTGTACGGGTAGATTAGCGGATGGCTCTCCCGCCATGTGTGATTCACCCCCTGCCAGGCTGACAGGGCAGAGAGGGCAATCGAGATCACCAGCAGAGCAGCAAGGCATACGGCAGGAAGCACCTTCGCCAATCCCCATCCCTTGAGCCAACCAGCCGGCGGTTTGCGCAACAGGGTCGCGGAAGGCAGCGCAAAAGGCACATAGTAAAAGAGCAGAGGAACCAAAATGATCAGGAATCTCTCGCTATAGGCCCAACCGCCATAATGGTTGGTTCTGGTCAGCAGGTACGCCAACGGCGCCAGCATCCCCAGCGACAGGATTGCGCTTTCCCGGCGCAGAGGATGCCCTCGCTTGAGCAAGACCAGGATCAAGCCAGCCAGGCCCCACAAGAGCATCGGCGAGTGAGAGAAAAAACCGCGTTCGCCAATCAGGTATTTGAATGCGTAATCGAGGACATCGCCCGGCGGATGATGGGCGGCCAGGGTGCTATCCCAAACCGAGCCAGGGTAGTTATACCCTTCCGCAGCAAAATAGGCCGGCAAAACACTGTGCCAAATCTGATAGTTGAAGAACATGGTCGCCACAATCGGTGGCAGAGTGCCCAATACAAACAGTCCCGACTTCCACCGCGATCGCACAAAGGCAACGGCCAACAGGGCTGCTCCAATGGGCCCGGCCAACACGTCGAAACTGGCTGCCAGCCCACATAGCAAGCCGGCCCCGAACAATGACTTTTGATCCGTCACCAAACAGAATGCGACGAACAGGCAGGCGGCGGCGGCCGTATGATGGTTGAAGGTAAGGCTGTAGGGCCAGACCATGCTGGCAAAAGCCAACGAGAAAGTGGCGAACAACCCCCGCCAAATAGAGAGTTGCCTTTGGGCCACTGCCCAATAGAACACGGCCAGCATAACTGCTGATGGAATGCCGACCATCAGAAAAGTGAGCCATTTATACACGCAAATCTCGCCAGGCGGGCAAGAGTCCAGCCTCATCCTTGCCCCGCCTAAGTGATACATCAATCCGTAGGGAACGGCTGCAATGGCCTGAAACAGTGGGAGCTTTTCAGAATAGAAGTGACCTTCCAGGAAAACTTTGTCACCGGTTTGGTGCATGAACGGGGACTCATCGATGCGCCAGGTGCCACGTTCCACGAGCGATTGAATGGTAGCCAGACGAGAGGCGTCGCCCCAGTAGGAAAATCGGTCATGGGTTTGGACAAACCAAATAGCCAAGAAAGAGATCAAAACGAGCCATGCAGTCCAATACTTTTGCATTTGAACTCTCGAGGGCATGTAAAAAGGCTTCCCAGGCAATGACCTACTCTCCCAGGGACTTGCGTCCCAAGTACCATCGGCGCTGGAGGGCTTAACTGCCGGGTTCGGGATGGAGCCGGGTGTTTCCCCTCCGCTAGA
>DAOTYC010000225.1:0-4132 GCA_034435095.1 Anaerolineae bacterium
GGCTATTCGAGGAAGTCTACCAGCACATCTTCCCTGCGCTCCGTCCTATGATAGACCGTCTGGCCGAACTGACCTATGGCCAGGAATGAGTGAATGACAGAACACCTGGGGGACATCTTGATTAATGGAGTGCAGGCCCACCTGTTGAGGGAAAGATGATAACCATATCTCTAACGGGACGCACGGCCGTCGTCACTGGTGGGAGCACCGGCATTGGTCGGGCCATTGCCCTGAAGTTGGCCGAAGCCGACGCCAGTGTAGTCATAGCTGATCTGGAAAGCATGGCCGGGAGCGCCAATGAAACCCTGTCTTTGATTCAGGAGCAGGGAGGATGGGCCTGTTTTGTGCCTGTGGACATCACCCGGCCTGAGCAGGTGGACAACATGGTTCAGGAAGTGATCGGGCGCAGGGAAAAGGTGGATTTCCTGGTGAACAACGCCGGCATCTACCCCAAAAGCCCCTTTCTCGAGATAGCGCATGAGACCTGGCAACGGACTTTGGCGGTAAACCTGACAGGGGCCTTCTATGTCAGTCAGGCCATTGCACCGCACATGGTCCGTCAGGGCTGGGGTCGCATCGTGCACATCTCTTCTGCCTCAGCCTTCACGGGCACCGGCGGAGGTGCTCATTACGCCGCATCAAAAGGTGGCCTGAACAGCCTGACCCGCGCTATGGCCCGCGAGCTCGGCCCGCACGGGATTACGGTGAACGCCGTCGCCCCCCGCCTGATTGCCACCAGGAGCATGGAAACGCTCTACACCTTCGAGCAAATGGCCGGAATCGCCCAAAACATTCCGCTTGGCAGGGTAGGACAGCCGGAGGATGTCGCCAATGCCGTGTTGTTCCTGCTGTCCGATTTAGCCAGCTACATCACCGGGCAGGTGATTGTTGTGGACGGGGGACGGACGTTCGTCGGTTAGGAGATGTGGGTAGAAGATGTGCTATGGAAATGACCAGGCAGACAACGACCAGGATTTGCCGAAACATTGACCGTACATATAATCAGTGCTACCAATTGTCTTCAAGGAGAAAGGCGTGAAGCACGTCTACATCGCTTACACAGGTGGTACGATTGGTATGGCGATGACACCAGTTGGTTACGCGCCGGTAGCAGGTTACCTGCAACAACTGATGGGCGCCATGCATGAGTTCAAGAACTCTTCTCTGCCGGCATACACCATCAACGAGTATTCCCCTTTGTTGGATTCATCCAATATGACCCCTCAGGATTGGCTGACCATCGCGCAAGACATCGTAACCCATTACGACGATTATGACGCCTTCGTCATCCTGCACGGCACCGACACCATGGCCTACACTGCCTCGGCGCTGGCTTTCATGCTGAAGGGGCTGCGCAAGCCCGTTATTGTCACCGGCTCGCAGATCCCTCTGTGCGAGGTGCGCAACGATGCCCGCGACAATCTCATTACGTCGTTACTGATTGCCACCCACTTCGATATCCCGGAGGTGTGCCTGTATTTTGGCAACAAGCTGCTGCGCGGCTGTCGTTCGACCAAAGTGAGCGCAGACGGCTTCGATGCGTTCATTTCACCCAACTACCCGCCACTAGGCAGAGTGGGAGTTGACATCCGCATCAATTCCGAGCTCGTGCTACGCCCCAAGCCGGAAGCGGTGGCTTTGGAAGTACAAGAAATCAGCCCGAGCCTGGTTGGATTGCTGTGGCTGTTTCCGGGCATTTCGGCGAAGATGGTGAGAAAAATCCTCCAGCCGCCGGTGAGAGGCATCGTGCTGGAAGTCTACGGCGTAGGAAATGGGCCTGATCGCGACAAAGAGTTCCTGGCCGCCTTGCGTGAAGCCACCGGACGCGGAGTGGTCATCGTCGCCTGCACCCAATGTCGAGAGGGCACGGTGAACCTGCACGATTATGCCACCGGCTCAGCGTTGGCTGACGCTGGGGTCATCAGCGGCTATGATATGACCACCGAAGCGGCTCTGACCAAAATGCTCTACCTGTTCGGTTTGGGGCACTCCTCTGCCGAGGTCGCCCGCAAAATGCAGGAGGACCTGCGCGGGGAGTTGACTCCACCAACATCATCTGGGACAGACAGGCCCTGAATAAGACTGAAGTGAAGGAGAAAGAAATGACCAAAGTAGCAATCGTGGGAGCAGGGGTGATGGGGACGGCCACGGCATACCCGCTGTCAGACAACGGGCACGAGGTGAGACTGGTCGGTACCCATCTGGACCGCGAGATCATTCAAAGTTGTAAGGACAAACATTTCCATCCCAAGCTCAAGCGCGAACTTCCTGCTGGGGTGCGTGCCTACTTCATCGAAGAGCTGGCTGAAGCCCTGGATGGTGTGGAGATTATCGTCAGTGGTGTGAACTCGCAGGGTGTGCACTGGAGCGCTCAGACATTGGGGCCTCACCTGCGGCCAGGCCACCTGGTAATCGCCGTCACCAAAGGTCTGGAGGCGACGGCGAACGGCGACCTGATCATATTGCCCGACGTGGTTTATCACGGACTGCCGGACGGAATTCGGGACCAGGTTAAACTCGCCGCGATAGGCGGGCCATGTATTGCCGGAGAACTGGCCGCCCGGCGGCAAAGCTGTGTGGTGTTTGGCTGTCGCGACCGCGAGGCCGTCGAGAAGCTGGCTGCCACGTTTCGCACCGACTACTATCATGTCTGGACCACGACAGATTTGGTCGGGTTGGAATACGGCGCCGCCCTAAAGAACGCTTTCGCGTTGGGCGTCGGCTTGGCCGCCGGCATATTGGAGAAAACCGGCGGCGTTGACAAAGCTGGCGCCCACATGTTTAACATGGCTGCGGCCGTTTTTGCCGAAGGATGCGTTGAAATCGCCAGACTGCTGGACATCGCCGGGGCGACGCGGGAATTTGCCTACATGCTCCCCGGAGCAGGTGACCTCTATGTGACCAGCATGCGAGGCCGCACAACGCGCCTGGCCTACCTGCTCGGACAGGGCCACAGGTACACGGAGGCGCGCCAGATGATGGTCGGCGAAACGCTGGAAGCTGCCGAGATCGTGTGCACCATGGGCCAGGCGCTGCCCAAAATGGTCGAACGAGGCATCCTGGGCGCTGACGAGCTGCCACTGCTGCGTTCGCTGATCGACATCGTGGTTCATGGTCAACCGGTCAGCATACCGTTTGACAAATTCTTTCGGTAGACCCATTTGACGGTTCACCAACACCTGTCCATCAAGACTTGCGGGCAAGTTCTCGCCCGGAATACAGGAAGAAATAGGCCAGAAACAGAAAGAACTTGGCCGACCTGTTGATAATGTAGACCGTTGTCCGGTTCACTTCCAGGTTGAGCCAGGCGGCATGGACTCTGCCCATGAAAAGCTGTGGGTAACCGATAGCTACCCAGAATGCCATCGTAGCAACGAACAAGAAGGCGAATAGCAGGCTGCGAGGATTTAACTTATAGTCCCCGTAATGAAATCCGAGCAGGGGCGTAAGGGTGGCAGCGCCTTGCAGCAACAATTCCCTGAGCTCGGCAGAGCTGTAGAGCCAGCCGAGAAACAGGAATTTGTAGATGCTCTCAAAACAGTAGATAAAAGAGAACATGTTCAGCAGGCAGAGCGCAAATATCTTGACCAGTGAAGCCTTTCTGAGGACATAGATGCCCTTGAACAATAGCAGGCTCAGAAATAAGACTGTGGTCACATCCACCGAGTTCAGTTCTTGCACGTATAATTTGCCTGTGAGGATCGAATAGAGCGAGTAGATGATCCCAACAAGTGGAATCACCGATAAAACGATCATCTTGAACGTATCAGCGGCAGCCATGTCTTTTTCTCCTTCCTTTATCGTTGCGTTTATCTATCGTTGCGTTTATCGTTGCGTTGCTTCGCAAGTCCTCATCTGCAAATTAGAGGATTTCAATTCTTGTGGAGCAAGAGTATAATGATAATACTCCTGACCGGAGCATTAGTCCAAATCTGGAGGGACATCTTGCAGCCTCCCAATTTCGGGTGAGGCGCCTGGCCTCACCGCTTTCGCAGAGAGTACAGAATGACACTCTTGACCCTTCTGACCACAGCCGTCTCTCTCTTGGCAGCTCCGGCAACTAAGTCCATTGCCTCACCAGGCAATCCCCCGGACCTCAAACGAAACGTCCATTGGTCCCTCTCTGGACTGT
>DAOTYC010000226.1:0-19278 GCA_034435095.1 Anaerolineae bacterium
CCGTGATCGGCCCCTTCGCCGTCAATTCCTCCGCCTTCTTGAACGCCCCATCTCGCCCTATCTCAAACACCGGGTTGTTCAACGCCTTCGGTATCCACGCTATCGTCATGGTGTCTTTGTTGAACTTGCCCGGACCCTGAGCCAGCACGGGGCTCGGGGACAGTGTCGGGACCAACAGGCTCAATACCAGCACGACCGACAACACACTAAACAGTCTCGCGTTCATCTTTACCTTCCTCCCAAACTTGACTTTAGCCAATTTCAGTAGAACTTCGCCCCTCTTTCAAACCACTCTTGATAGACGTTACTCCACAGCTCGTGCAAGAATGCGATAGCCATCACCTCCTTCTCTTCGTCGAGACCCAAAACCTTACGATTAACCGTTTTGTGGCTGTGATGATGCTACTCGGCCAAATCGAATTGCACAGCCAGTGACGACTGGCTCAAAATCTCGTTCAGAACAAGGGCGATGCCCCCCATCACGCAGGCATCGAACCCATAGGTAGAAATCTTGACCTCAACTTTGTCGTACTGCTCGTAAAACGCCCGTTCTCTGAGGACGCTTTTAATCACCGGCAGGAGGATGTCACCGCCCCGGCTCAAGATGCCACCCAATATCACCATCTCTGGGTTAAAGATATTGACCAGGTTGGCGATTCCGATTCCTAAATAGCGGCCGGTTTCAAGCAGAGCGTCCTTCGCAACCGGGTCGCCAGCCTGAGCAGCCTGAAACACATCCCCAATGGTAATGGGTCGAGATGAAACTCCGTGAGCGGGGACAAGTGAAGAAGGCTTGCCGTCCCGTATCGCTCGCTCCACCCGCTTCAACACGGCTGTCTGGCTGACCAGCGTTTCCCAGCACCCCCTGTTGCCGCAGTTGCACAACTCACCGTTTTCTACGATCGTGGTATGTCCGACTTCACCAGCATAGCCTTTGTGCCCGCGATACAACTCATCGCCGATGAAGATGCCTCCGCCCAGGCCCACGCCCGCTCCGAGGTAGATGAAGATATCGCTGTCTCTTGCGACTCCGAAATACTTCTCGCCCAGCGCGGCTGTGTTGGCATCGTTATCCACGGTGACAGGGACATGGAACCTTCTTTGCAATTCCTCGCGAACAGGCACGTCGCGCCAATGCAGATTAGGGGCGAAGAGTACCGTGCCGGTGGATACATCTACTAGGCCGGGGATACCGACGCCCATGCCCAGGACCGGCAAACCCAGTTCCTGGCTCTTAGCAAAGGCACGGTGGATGATGTCGGCTGCACGTTGAAGGGTCTGTTGGGGCTGTTGATTGTCGCCATTTCGATCTTCCCAACGCCACAGCACCTGCGCCTGGAAGTCTGTCAGTAACAACAGGATGAAGTCCACGCCAATCTCCAGCCCGATAATACTGCCGGCCTGCGGGTTGAGCTCCAACAGAACACCGGGGCGGCCGGATACAGCAGGGCCGTAACCGATCTCGCGCAAAAAGTGATTGTCGAGAAGTTGGTTGACCAGGCTGGAAACTGTGGTTTTGTTGAGGCCGGTGATCGCCGCCAGTTGCGCCCTGGATAGAGGAGCGCGTTCCCTCAGGCAGTTCAACACCACGGACAAGTTAATGGTCCTCACCAGCGAATGGTCACCCGTCTGATACTGTCGCGCCATGGACGCTCCCTTGAGCTGTCACAATTAGTTTGTTGCAACAACAAACTAATTATACACCAAAAGACACCGTTTGTCAAGTTTTTTTGCGCTTCATTACAAAAATCCAACTCTGTGACAAAGCCCGGGCAAAACTCGCAGGGTTGAAGAAGGGTGAAACCCTGAAGATTTGACCTTCGCGTTATTTCAGGTGCGCCACAACAAAGGGTAGGGATCTACTGGTGCGCCCTCAAGCAAGATGTAAGGTGCTGAGCGTTATTTTAGTGACTGGGAACAAGCAGTTTCTTCAGATCATAAGAAACGATTGGGTCGTCCCGACCTTCTACGTATTGATGCAGCATCTCCTGCACAATCACATGTTCACGAACGCAGTCATAGGTAGGCTGCCCAATAATCACCTGGCCTTTGCCGGCCATCTCCTGAAGTCGGCTGGCTACATTGGCGACATCACCAATGACCGTGTAGTCCATCACCTTTTCAGAGCCTACATTGCCGACAATGGCTTCTCCAGTATTGATGCCAATGCCCAGCCCCAGGTCTTTGAGGCCGGGGTGCACGTTTCGCCCGATCAAATCCTGAAACACAGATTGCATCGCCATTGCTGCACTGACTGCTCTTAAAGGGTCATCGCTGTGTGAAATCGGCGCGCCAAAGAAGGCCATGATGGCGTCTCCCAAGTATTTATCAAATGTGCCGCCATACTCAAAAACCACTTTGGTCAGCTCAGCGAATATCAGATTGAGCACTTCCACGACTTCCGTGGGTGGATAGCGTTCCGAAAAACGTGTGAACCCACGGATGTCGGCAAACAACACGGTCACAAAGCGGCTCTCCCCACCCAGTTTCAAATATTTCTCAGGATCATGGAGAATATGGCTGGTCAAGTCTTCGGCCATGTACCGGCTTAAAATGCTGTGCAACAAGACGTTTTGTTTCTCTAACCTGTCATGAAGAGCCTTGATCCGCAGCAAGGACCGGACACGCGCCAGCAGCTCATAGAAATCGAACGGTTTCTTAAGGAAGTCATCTGCTCCGACTTCAAGGGCGCGAATCTTATATTGTTTTTCCTCCAGACCGGTGATCATGACCACAGGGACGAAACGAGTGGCAAGATTATTTTTCAAGAACGTACATACCTCGAATCCATCAACCTTGGGCATGACCACGTCCAGCAGGACCAGGTCGGGTGACTGGGCGGCGATTTTGTCCAGAGCTTCCGCTCCACCACAAGCGAGGTCAACAATGTAGCCGGCGCGTGTCAACTGCACATTCAACAGCTCCAGATTAGACGCTTCATCGTCAACGACCAATATCCGATACGGATTGGCTTTGTCGACAACCTGCGCTATTCTGTTCAAGCCATTGTCCGGCGAGTCCGATTCCAAATGCGCCCCCTCAAGCCCTACTTTGCGAAGCGGGTAAGGTGATCATCACGCGAGTACCATGACCAACTGTGCTTTCAACGTTTATGTTTCCCCCGTGGGCTTCAATGATGCCATACGCCGAGAAGAGGCCCATGCCCAACCCCCTCACGGTACCCTTTTCAATCTTGGTGGTAAAACCAGGCTCGAAAATGCGTTCCAGATGCTCTTCCGCAATGCCAATGCCTGTATCCTCCACGATAAGCTCAACGAAATCGTGCCCATTGATTTTTTTGGTTTCGGCCGCCAATAGCAACTTATGCCCCTCTCCAGAGGCCGAGGCCGGCGACTTCTCCATGGCTTCGAAGGCATTGCGAATTATGGCTACCAGCGCACGGCGCAGTTGGTTTACATTTCCCTTCACCAGCGGAAGGTCCTGAGGAAACGAACGCGTAATTCTTACAGTGGAAGACACCTGGCCAAATTGGCCTTGCACCAACAGCAAGGCCGACTCAAATAGTTCGGCGACATTCAGCGGAACGGCATTGCCGGCGGTCACCGGCTTGGCAAACTCGATGAAAGTGCGAGTTATCGAGGCAATTCGACTGGCGCTGGACGATATTTTCTCCAAGTCGTCTTGAATCTGAGGAGGCACGTCGGGTTGGCGAAGCAAAAGCTGGACAATACCCAGTACCACAGAGAGAGGATTGTTGATTTCATGAGCCACGCCATCGGCCAATTCACCGACAGCGGCCATACGAGCCGACCTCACCAGTTGCGATTGAGCGCGACGCAGGCGCGCCAATTGCATCTGAAGTTGTTCGTACAACAACATGTTGTTGGCAGCCGTTGCTACCAGTCCGGCAATTTGTTTCATGGCCTGTTCAGATGATTCATCGTACGCGCTCGTCGTGTGGCTGCCTATTAAGAATGTACCTATAATTTTCCTTTTGACCTCGAGAGGTAACACGATGATGGATCGAATACCTTCCTGGAGCAGACCGGCTTCATCTTCAAGCCGGGAAGCACTGTCCAGGTCGTGCCGTCGGCAGGATTCCCCAGTGAGGGCAACCTGGCCCAAACGAGAGCTCTGCAAGGGGACAGTTGTGCCTAAAGCCAACGTCTCGTTCTCCGCTGCGCTGGTAGCAAGAACCCTCAATTGGCGATGAGCTTCATCAAAAACCGCGATGCTCATGAGGTCAAAATTCACCAGGCGTTTGACTTCCTCCTTGAAAGGGTCGAACACCTCCTGAATATTAAGGCTCGAATTGATTATCTTGGTGATTTCAGCCATGACGGCAATTTGCTCTGTACGAGCGCGCGCTTCGGCTTCCAACCGGAAACGGTCTAATGCACGCCGTATCACTGCCAAGATCACATCTACATTGAAAGGTTTGGTAATATAATCGAACGCGCCGCGACGCAAGCACTCCGCCGCTGATTCGGTAGAGCCGTAGGCTGTTATGGCAATTGTCATGGTGTGAGGCCAATGGGTCTGAATCGCCTGCATGAGGGCATATCCGTTGACTTTAGGCATTTCCAAATCGGTAATAACCAGAGCATAGGATTGACGGGCCATCTCCTGTAAGGCGATTTCTCCGTTGGGAGCCGTCTGGATATGGGTGAACCCTTCGTTCTCCAACATGAATGATAAGCTATCGCGCATGCCCTCTTCATCATCTACAATGAGAATTCTCTGCTGGTCGTCCATATCTTGTCTTCAGCTCCCAGTCCCCCTCAAAACAAGGGGCAATAGACCGGCACGGTCACTTGGCGAAATGACGTAAGGCCAGACGAAGTCGCTCCTCGAACTCGGTGGCCTCGGCCGGGATTGAATTGACCGCTGCTCGCGCTTCACTCAGGCTATAACCGAGCGCGTTTAAGGCAGCGATGACCTCATTCTGCCAACGGTCTTCGGCGGGCAAGGTGTAGAACTCTTCTTTGGCAAATTCGTCCTTGAGGTGGAAGAGAAGTTTTTTCGCCGTCTTGGGCCCAATGCCCGGGATACGCGCCAGAGAGGCGTCATCCCCTGAGATGATAGCCTGGCGTAGCGCTGCGGGCGACAAATCGGAAAGGATAGACATGGCGACTTTGGGGCCAACACCCGTAACGCCAAGCAGCAAACGGAAAACCTTCAGCTCTTCTTCCGTCGCGCACCCATACAAAGCTATGTCATTTTCTCTGACATGGAGATGAGTGTAGAGCTGGATTTCGGCCCCTGTCGCCTCAACCGACAACAGCACGCGCTGAGGGACCACGACGCGAAACCCCACGCCGTTCACTTCCACCACAATGAAGTCTTTTCCTTTGCCGATAACCTGCCCACGAACGCTTGCTATCACCAGCGTTCAGCTCCGATCAATAGCTTGGGGCATTGGCGACTCGCAATACCGGTGTGTATTTCCTGCATCTTGCAACAAAGAAGCCAACCTGGCGGAGTGAATGTGGCAGATGGCGACAGCCACCGCATCGGCTGCATCGTCTGGTCGGGGATAATCGTCCATGCCCAGGAACACCCTTAGTGTCTTTTGGATTTGGGACTTGGAAGCGCGTCCATAACCCACAATTGCATCTTTGACCTGAAGCGGGGTGTACTCAAACGCAGGTATCCCTCTTTCTGCAATCGTTAACAGAATGACCCCCCTGGCATGGCCAACGATCATCGCCGTCCGGGCATTGCGGCTGAAAAAAAGCTCCTCCACGGCAACTGCCTCAGGACGATGGCGTTCGATCAGGTCGGCAAGCTGCCGATGTAAGGTGTACAACCGCTGACCCAGTGGCAGCTCCGGTGGCGTGACCAGCACACCGCAGTCGATCAGGCTCAGGTCAGGACCATCATCGGCCACCAAGCCATATCCTGTAGTCGCAAGCCCTGGGTCAATGCCAAGCACAAGCATCTAAGCTGCCTCATACTTCTGCAGCAGTTCATCAGAAATATCAAGATTAGAGTACACGGTTTGGACGTCATCCAGGTCTTCCAAGTCCTCAATCAGTTTGAGCACCTGCAGGGCCGTTTTTTCGTCAATTTGCGCGTATGAACTAGGGACCATGGCAACGTGTGCGTTTTCCACGACGAAACCGGCCTTCTGGAGATTGGCTCTCACGCTTTCCAGATCTTCGGGGGCAGTCTCGACCTCAATCACATCGCCCTCAATCCGAACATCTTCAGCGCCAGCTTCGACCGCCGACTCGAACACTGCGTCGGGGTCCTTGCCTTCAGCCGAGATAGTCAGAAGGCCCTTGGGCGAGAATAACCAAGAAACGCAACCCACTTCTCCCATGCTCCCGCCATGCCGGGTGAAAAAGCGCCGCACCTCAGCCACAGACCGATTTCTGTTGTCTGTGACGACCTGAACCAGCAGAGCCACTCCACCAGGCCCATATCCTTCATAAGTGATTTGTTCCAGCGCTTCACCTTTCTCGAGTCCGGCGCCGCGGCGAATCGCCCGCTCGATGTTTTCCTTCGGCATGTTGTTGGCCTTCGCTTTGTCAATGACCAGCCGCAGTTTGAAGTTTGCCTCGGGGTCCGGTCCACCTTCGCGCGCCGCGATGGCCAGCTCCCGGCCAATCTTGGTGAAAAGCTGCCCGCGCTTTGCATCAGCAGCTCCTTTTTTCCTCTTTATGGTTGACCATTTTGAATGTCCTGACATTTCTCATACCCCCGTCTCAACCGAACTACTATTTCAATCACCGAAATCAACTCAGCATCATACCTTACTTCAAATTATACCACAAATTACCGGGCAGTACCATACCCCAGCTTAGGTGGGTGCATCCGAGATTTTAGGCGAGTTAGCAGAAGCCTCAATCGCGCCATGCTGAGCCGAAGCCCTGAACCGAAGTCCTGAGCGTAGCGAAGGAACAGTGAAGGGGCAGCAAAGCATCTCATTCCACGATGTACAACGAGATTCTTCGCTTCGCTCAGAATGACGGTCAGAGCCATTAGACGGCTATCGAAAACGGCGTAGGTATCTGCTCCCTTAAATTTCGGATGCACCCGCTTCGGTGGTGCTGCACCAAGAACAGTTGCGACTCCCTTACGGCATCGTGATGTCATCTGAGCAACGCGAAGCGCCTGACCGATCAGCATCATTTCTTGTAGCGATAGACGATACGCCCGCGGGTCAGGTCATAAGGTGACAACTCAACCAAAACCCGGTCGCCCAACAATACACGAATGTAGTACATGCGAATTTTCCCAGAGATATGAGCCAGAACTTCGTGCCCTGAATCCAGGCGCACTTTGAACATGGCATTGGGCAATGCTTCTACAACCGTGCCCTCGGCTTCGATCACTTCTTTCGATGGGTTTTGCTTGATCTTCTTTTTCACCTTAAACCTTTTCCCCCTTCACTGTTTACCGAATCGCTTTCTTCTGCTCCCGTGCTCAGTTCTCTGTCCAGCCCTGCGTCTTCGCTTTCTACAATAGAGTCCGCCACCCGCCGAAAGCGGCCTCCCCCATCCTCCGTGGCATCAATTATGCCCTCACGTTCCAGTTGGTCCAACAGGCGTGCTGCCCGTGGGTATCCAATTTTGAGACGGCGCTGCAAGAATGAGATTGAAGCCTTACCGTTCTTGCGGACCAGTTCCACAGCTTCATCGAGCAGTTCATCACGGTCTTCATCCTTCAACAAGTCGGTCCATGGAAGGTCCTGTTCGGATATGGTCGGCGTACCATCGCCAGCCGAAGTCCAGAACTTGACCAATCTGCCGATTTCATCATCAGACACATAGCAGCCCTGTACACGGACGGCGCGGGGGGAGTCTGGTGCCACAAACAACATATCTCCCCGCCCGAGCAAGGTTTCTGCGCCAGCGGTGTCAATGATGACACGAGAGTCCACCTGGGACGATACGGCAAACGAGATCCGCGCCGGGAAATTCGCCTTGATCAACCCCGTCACAACATCCACGCTGGGCCGTTGAGTGGCGATGATCAGATGAATTCCCGTCGCCCGCGCCATTTGAGCGATGCGACAAACCGCCCATTCTACCTCTGTAGGCGCAGAAATCATGAGATCGGCCAATTCATCAATCACAACGACCAGGTAGGGCAACCTCTGCACATCTTCTTTGCGGGCAATTTTTTGGTTGAATTCTTCAATGTTTCGGACTCGATATTTTGAGAAAAGGCGATACCGCTCTTCCATGAGCCGCGTGACCCAGGTCAGCGCCCCTACGACCTGATCCAGATCGACAACGACGGGCGCCAGCAGATGGGGCACACCGTTGTAACCCGTCAGTTCCACTCTTTTGGGGTCGATCAGGAGCAGACGTAACTGATCTGGGGTGTTGTTAAACAGCAAACTGCAAATTATGGCATTGATGCAGACGCTTTTCCCTGACCCGGTAGCTCCAGCGATGAGCAGGTGGGGCATAGCTGCTAAGTCGGCCACTAAGGGTGAACCCGTCACATCCTGCCCCAGCGCAATCTTAAGCGGTTTCTTCATCTTCAAGAACGTGTCGGATTCCATAACTGAACGAAGAGACACGACCGATATCTCACGGTTAGGGACTTCTATGCCCACCATACTGCGTCCTGGCACCGGTGCTTCTATGCGCAACGGGTCTGCGGCCAGCGCCAGAGCCAGGTCTTTGACCAACGCGCTGATCTTGCTCACGCGGACGCGGGAAAAAGTGTGTTCTCCACTCCGCCCTCTCCGTTCGATCAGCCCTGGCTCGACGCCATACTGGGTCACAGCCGGTCCACGATTGATCTCAACCACTTTAACAGGCAGCCCAAAACTCGCCAGCGTCTCCTCGATAATCTGGGCATTGCGCCTCAATTCGCCCTCCTCCCAACTCCGAGGAGACGTCTTGTCTAAGAGTTCCAGGCTGGGGAGGGCACCTCCTGTAGATTCCTGACGCACAGGGTTGTCAGCAGGAACAGGCTTTTTCACAGGCAACGGAATATTAATCGGAATGTCGGCCAATTTCCTTTTGCCAGATCTGCGGTTCTTTTCCGCAGTCCCAGCCTGAATCGGCACAGCGACGTAGCCCTTTGGCCGTGCAACCCGCCTGCGCCAGTAGCTTGCAAGACGACCAAATGCAGTCTGGAGATGTTGTACCGCCTTCCAGACTGCTTGCTTGATCAGCCGCCCCACATGCCCGATGGTGAAAGGGGATACCAGTATCGCTCCCACCAGCAGCAAGGCGGTCAGGATTATCGCGGCTGCCTCATAACCAACGACTTCGGCCAACAAACCGCTGACGGCCCAGCCCACATAGCCTCCACCGCTGCCCTGAAGCGCCAAAGTCATAGGGTCTTCGCCAGGGACGCCCAGGTGCAACAGCCCCAGCAAAGCTAAAAAGAACAGCTCTATGCCTATGATGTCTAGCCAATCGTCAATCCAGTCAAAACCCTTGATGAACAGCAGCAACCCTATGCCCAAAAAAGTGAATACGGCCAGGTAAGCTCCCAAACCGAGAACTTGCCTGAGTGTTTTGACCCAAACATCGTTTATGACGCCGTTCGTGACAGACAGTAAGCCCAAAAGAGTGAGGACACCCACGACAACACACGCCACGGCGACCGCTTCCCGCGGAGAGAAGTTCCATCGGGCCTGCCTTGACATCTGTTTGCCAGACACAGCTGTTCTAACCTTCCGAGTGCCGGGCTGTTTCGCCGACCTGTTGTTGAGAATTGCGCTCCATTTCCTCCAGAATACGCGCCACCTCATCAATCGCCACGCGCTGCTTTCGGTATAAATCTGATTCACTCATAGCCAGTTGAGAGGCTACATCTTTGGTCCTCTTACCTTCAATGAACTTAAGCTCCAAGATGTTGTACAGCACCCAGTCGGCGGCCAACATACTGCGTTGCCCTTCCGGTTTAAGTGCACTGATCGCCTGCGAGAGAACTGAACGCAGTGCGCGCGTAGGGCTACCCCCATTCTGTTCAATGACCTCTTGGACAGTGCGTAACGAGAGCAACGGGCTACCCGACAGCTTCGGCCCGCCCCAGTAGTGGCTGAGAGCATCCTTAACCATTTTCGAGAAATCGGAAGGTTGATTTGAATCTCCGTTAACTCCCATTTCTGTCGGCGACGCGCCTCTGTACTGCATGGTTCCGCGCCACCGCTGTGCCGTATCCAACTGAGGCATAATCGTCGCCAGGGCGGCAAACACCCCTTGCTGTAGCTGGCGGTCTTCGAGCGATTGTGCCGCCTGTTTCAGTAACCGTCGCAGGGCAGACCTTTCTTCGGTTGTGATTTCCGTATCACCGACAGGCGCCGCCAGGCCAAGCACTCCAACCTGGTCTCCTATCCTGTTGTAAAGCGGCACGAACCAGAAACCGTTCTTCTTTACAACTTGCAAGTCGTTGTCAATTTGAAGCCGTTCAGCCGGGCCAGCATCGTACATTTCGCTGATCAGGCGGGAGGTTGCCCACCCCTCAGCTTCTTGTTCTGACAATCCACAACTGGCTTCGAGACGCAGCTCACCGCCAGAGATGGACAAGACGAAACCGCTCCGGGTTCTCAGCAACTCGCACAGCGCCACCAACACGTTCTCCAGCAACTGGCGCAGGTCCGATGAAGTCAGCAGGTGCTCATCAAGCCTTTGAATCCACGTCACTTCCCTTCGGTCTCGCCGGTAAATCAGCCGGTCGACAAACGGTTTCGTGACGTCAATGAATACCTGTAAGATGACAATGAGCGCCACTATCGCCAGAATAACCACCGTATCCCGAGAGAGCCCCAATATTTGTCCCACACGCGGGATGACCAACGCCAAAACAATCACACACGTTCCGACCAGCGGGCCACGCAGAAGGTAATGAACCAGATTATGTTTCACTACGCGGTCCGGCGTCAGCACGCCGAAGAAAGCTACACTGTAAGCCATGACGGTAATCATGAATGCCACGGCCAAGTTTCCGGCGCCCACCAGTATTAAGAACAAGTTGCGCGACAAATGGGCGGGCATGCCGGCAGCCAAAAGATACGGAAAGACCCCCAGGCCCGGTGCAAGGAACGAGAACGCCAGGTAGCCCAGTCTCCGCTTCAGAACGGGAGTCAAACATCGCTTCCGCGCCGTGTAAATATTCCATGCCCCTGCGACTACCGTCGTAAAATAATAGACGGCAAATAGACCAAATAGCGAGCCAGAGATGAGCCGCGGCATCTGTATGGAACGCGCGTCGTGCACGATGGCATCGGTGACAATCACCAATAACAGGAATACAGCACTCAGCATATAGCTGCCAACTACAGCACGACGGCGCCAGGTCGACAGCGAATGGGTCGTCCGCAACAGAACGTCCGAGAAATTGAGATAGGCCGCCGGCACGAAGGCGATGCCAATCCACTGAAACTTGAGCCAGAATATCGCAGATGAAGGCGACTGAACATTGTAAAGCGCCACATCACCCGCGTAGACCACCGCTACACAAGCGATTAACGCACAGAAGGCTCGCGCCACCTCGCTCAGTATGTTGCGCATGAGAAAATAGGCGAGGAGAGAAAACGATATAAGCACTATCGCAGAAGAAAGTATCTCATTACCTAACGATAGAGCAGCGGTCAGCACGGACATATTCGCAAAACCCTGACAGTCAGTCCTCCTTTCTGCCCATCAAAGACTCAGGACAAAGAATAATGCAATGTCTTGGTTGGTGTAGTACTGATCATTGAAGCCACAGAATTTGTAGGCGTTCTTGCGATAAAAACAAATTGCTGGATGGTTCTTGGTCTGTGTCTCCGCCATAATCCTCTGTAATTCGTTCTGCCGGGCCCAGCGAGCCGCAGCTCGCAGCAGCGCCGAGCCAACGCCTTTGCGCCGATACCCGGGGCTGACGACAATGTTGTTGATCCACCCTGTGGCATTCCACCTATGGGGGCTCATATCCACATAGCCTATGATCTCTTCTCCATCCTCAGCCACCAAGAAACATTCGTTCTTGTGCCAATTCTCCACAAGGTTATCCGTATCCCGCGGGTAGTTCACTTTCATCGGCCGCGGCAGCTTGACCACCCTAAACGCTGCCTGCACCAGGCCCTCTGTCTCATGACCATCCATCTGCCAGACATGGTCTGTCGTAAACGATGCATCTATGGCCAAACACCTATGCAAGTCGGCCAGTTCTGCCATACGTATGCCCACAAGCCCTCAACGATCCTCCCGACATCTCCATCTCGCCTGCAAAAACTTTCAATCCCGGCCAGGCAGTTTCCTTAACTTCTGTATATTATATCACGAACAGCACCTTTTAGCCAAAGAGCCAAGAACTCGTAAAGTAAAAAGATAGGTCAGGTTGACTGTACAAGAAAACGGTGGTATAAGGTATAAACTCAAATTCTTTTTGTTCTGCAATGGCTTAAGGCTTACTTGAGTACACCATCAGGAGCGGGCGGATGAACGAACAGGCGAGAGCAGAAACAATAGCGAGGCTAGAAGAAGAACGGGCACAAACTGAAGAGAGGCTTAAGAGCCTTCGAGAGGCTCTTAAACAAGAGGTTGAGCCTGCGACAGACGAAGGATATCCTGATATCTATGAGCGCGAGAAAAACCTGGCTTTGCTGCAGCGACTTGAACAAAAGCTGGAATCCATCAACCGAGCCTTACGCCTTCAACAAAAAGGCAATTACGGGATCTGTGAGCGGTGCGGACAACGTATTGACCCGGAACGACTGGCCGCTCTCCCTGATACGACACTGTGCTTGAAGTGTAAGCAGGATATCGAGCGTCTGGCCCGTCGCGGGGTCGTTGCCGCAGAATGAGACGCGACACTGGCGAGCCCGTTCGCCATTTGACCTGACAATGAGTCATCGTATAATTCATTCCACAAAGGCGGGAAGGAGTGCTTTGGTGAGGCGCGGGTGGCGCCTTTTATCTTTTGTCAAGTGACCTATGGAACTTTCTAACAATTCAGAACATGTTACGGCCTCCGCCCCTGAGCAGAAGTTGCCCTGGTGGATGCAAATCCAGTTGGCCTTATTTGCCATCGGCTTTGTGATCCTGACCAGCTTTGTGGCGGTCATGCAGTTCACATCCCCAGATCAGGTGACTCTGGATGTAGGAGATGTCGCCCCACAGGACATTCGGGCCCCCGGACGTAAGACCTTTGTCAGTCAGGTTCTGACCGCCCGAGAGAAAGAGCGGGCAGAGGCGATGGTAAGAGATGTCTACGACCCACCCAATGCGCGCATGGCTCGCGACCAACTGGCGTATGTTCAGAAGCTGTGTGACTATTTGTCCGCCATTCGCAGCGATCCTTACTCCCCACGAGAACAGAAAATCTTCCTGATTCAAACCATTCCAGGCCTCAATTTGTCGAGGGCGACAGTGGGCGCCTTGTTGGACCTGAATACCAAGAGCTGGCAAACAGTCGTTGACCAAACATTGTACGTGCTCGACCAGACGATGCGTCAGGAGATCCGCGAAAATCAATTGCCGGAAGTCAAGCGAGCCCTGCCGGCAGCGGTAAGTCTGGACCTCAGCGATGAGCAGGCTGAGATCGTCATTGCTCTGGCCCGCGACCTTGTCAAGCCCAATAGCCTTTATAACGCCGAGAAAACCGCCGAGGCTAAGCGGCTGGCCCGTGATAATGTGGAACCTGTTATGAGGACCATTGAGAAAGGCGAGATCATCGTAAGGGCCGGCGATGTGGTCAACGCTCAACACCTGGAGGCTCTGGATGCTTTTGAATTGCGCCAGACACACATACAGTGGCCTTTCGCGTTGGGCGCTTTTCTATTTATGAGCGCTGTTTGTATCACATTGACTCTCTACCTGCGAAAATTCTCCCCTGAGGTGTTCACCAGTCGCGTTGACTATCCGCTGCTCCTCGCCCTCCTATTGCTGTTCACTTTCGGGGCCAGGCTGGTGATCGCTCAACACGTGCCCGTGGCCTATCTCTACCCCTTCGCCACGCTGGCGATTGTTGTATCCGTCTTCTTTGGCACAAAAGCCGCGGTTGGCCTGGCAACTGCCCTGGCTTTGATCACGGCGTTTATCTCACGCGGGTCGCCAGACCTGGCCGTCTACGCTCTGGTCGGCGGGTTGGTGGCCTCTCTGGGGCTCAGCCGAGTGGACAGGCTATCGGTATTGCTGTGGACCGGAGTACATGTCACGCTAGCCAATGTCAGCGTGATTCTCGCTTTCAGGCTTTCGGCGCAACCATTCGACGGGGCAGACCTGGCTCTTTCCCTCTCCTTCGGGATGATTAACGGTCTCGTCTCTGCGAGCATGGCTTTTATCTTCCTGTTGTTCTTAGGCAGTCTGGCGGGCAAGACTACCACGCTGCAATTGATCGAATTGACACGCCCTACGCATCCACTGCTGCGCCAACTGTTGTTGAAAGCTCCGGGCACCTACCACCACAGTCTGCTGGTCAGCAATATGGCCGAACAAGCCGCCGAACAAATCGGGGCAAACAGCATCCTGGCTCGTGTAGGAGCTTATTACCACGATATTGGTAAAATGTTGCGCCCCTATTTTTTTGTTGACAATCAGGCTGGAGGGGAAAACGTCCACGAGCGACTTGACCCGCAAATGTCTGCCCAGATCGTGATCAGCCATGTGCGCGACGGCCTCGAGTTGGCTCAGAAGTATCGTTTGCCTTCTGTAATTCAAGAGTTTATCGCCCAACACCACGGCACCACCGTGACCAACTATTTCTATCAACAGGCCCTCGAGATGCATCAGGAAGGGGCCCCGCCGCCTGACCGACAGCGATTTACCTATCCGGGACCTCGCCCCCGACGTAGAGAAGTCGGTATTGTGATGCTGGCGGATAGCTGCGAGGCGGCCGTCCGTGCAGAACGCCCCAGTTCTCCTGCGAAAATAAACGAACTCATCAAGAGCATCATTGACGACAGATTGATGTCCGGCGAACTGAGCGATAGCGACCTGACCATGCGAGACTTGGACACGGTCCGCGCCGCTTTTCTAAACATTTTGCAGGGCGTCTTCCACCCGCGCGTGAAGTATCCAGGCGTGATGAAATCTCCAGCCTCAGCTCAGCCCGTGCCGATGCGCGAACCCGATACCGCGTTCGGTCAAACCTGGCCCAACGACCAGCCCGCCCCAGCGGCACAGCCAGATCCATTGGAACACAATGCTGAAGGAGAAACTGGTGAGCAGTATGATCTTTCTGGGAAAGAGAAAGTCATACGCTTCAGAAGGGTATAGGCATTCACTGCATGAATGAGCCATTATTTGAAGATGGGAAAGACCCGGAAGGGTACGAAGAAATATCGTTCGACAATTGTACCTTGGGCATCCACGTCTCGCCAGCGTTCGTGGGGCGGGTGGATACGAAGCGGCTTTCCGATGTCGTAAGGCGAACCATAGGTGCTGCCCACTTACAGAAACACGTCGAGTTGGGCCTAGTCATCGTTGATGATGAACGAATTCGTGAACTCAATCGTCAATTTCGGCAGGTTGACTCTCCCACCGACGTTCTGGCTTTTGGGCTGTCAGAGGGGGACAGGCCAGCGCTGCAAGATTTGACCATGCCGCTATACCTGGGCGACATTGTTATTTCCTTCCCGCGCGCAGAAGCTCAGTCACAGGCGGCGGGACACCTGGTTGATGATGAGTTGGACCTGCTGGCAGTCCACGGCACACTACATCTGCTGGGATTCGACCACGACACGGAAGACAAGAAGAAGGAAATGTGGAATTGCCAGGAGGCCATTCTTGGGAAACGCCTGGTTGACTGAATGGCCGCCGCGCCACGAAACGAAAAAGCTCCTGAGAGTATCAATTCCGCCTCAGGAGCTCAGCATCAGACACAATCGGCTCAAAAGATAGCTTTAGTCTACCGGTGTCAGGATAAGCTTGATCCCGCTTTTTGCATCATGTTTCTTGAAGGCTGTCTCCCACTCGGTAATGGGGAAGACATCGCTGATCAGCGAGTTCAGGTCAATCACGCCGGTCTCCATCAACGTCAGAGCGCGCTTCCAGGAAGTCCAGCGCTGCCCCAGAAAACCTGTGACCTTCAATTCTTTGTAGGCGATCATATCGAACTGAACTGGAAACGCCTTGCCAATGAGCCCTATCTGCGTGTATTTGCCACCGCGCCGCAGCAAAGAGATGCCCATCAAGACGGCCGGCGGCGCTCCGGAACACTCCAAAAAGACTTCTGCTCCTTCACCGTTGGTGAGTTGATCGACCAGTTCGCGGGGGTTTTGCTTCTCGACGTTGACCGTGTAATCTGCGCCCAGTTTCTTGCCCAGTTCCAGGCGTTGCTCATCAACTGAAGTGCCGCATAGGATGATGCGCCCCCCGGCGGCTTTGGCTAACTGCATACAGATAAGGCCAATCCCGCCTGGACCAGCGACCACCACCACGTCACCGGGCAGGATGGGGGTTTTCTCCAAGACGCCGTTCGTACAACTGGCCACCGGCTCAGTCATCGCGCCAGCCAGGAAGTCCACGTTGTCTGGCAGGCGATGGACACGGTCTTCGGCGATCAGGGTATACTTGGTGAAGCACCCATCAAACACGTACCCGATAAGCTGCTTCTCCTCGCATATATTATAGTTGCCTGTACGGCAATTGGTGCACTTCCCGCACACGTGTCGAGCCGTCTCACAGGTCACGCGGTCGCCGGGTTTCCAGCGCGTTACATCCTTGCCCACTTCGGCCACGACCCCTGAAAACTCGTGGCCCATGATAACCGGCGTCCGCACCGCCAGGCCGATTTCTCCGTGCCAGAGGTGCACATCCGAGCCGCAAACTCCGGCTGCTTTGACTTCCACTTTGACGTCGCCAGGTCCAGGCGTTGGCTCTGGGACCTCACGGACTTCCACATTTCCCGGACCAAGCGCGTATTTCACCACTGCCTTCATTAGCTACGTTCCTTTCTGCAAGAGACTGAATTCTAATTTAGATGCAGGCACTGCTTTGGCCTACTGATCATTCAATGCTTCGTCAAGGGCAGCTCGCAACACAGATTCGGGCCGCGGGCCCACCCATCTCTGCGCTTGTTGGTCAGGAGAGCTAACGAATATGGTCAAGGGAATAGCCCGCACCCCGACCATGACCACCAACTCGCGCGATTCTGGGTCATCCACATTGACCATGAAGAAACGAATACGTTCGGAATAGTCCACCTTGAGCTTTTCTATCACCGGCCTCATGAGGCTGCAAGCTGAACACCAATCGGCGTAGAAAAAGAACAACGCTGGTTTCTTTTTACTTTCCGCCGCCGTCGCTTCTTCAGTTCCTACCACCGTCGGCGTAGCCGTGTTTTCATGCTTGAGCAACACGGGTGTATGCGTGGGAGAACCGCCAGGTGTAGGAGTCGAAGATGGCTCAGCCATTGCAGTCATGCTTGTTGTAGCCAGAGCAGTCGGCGAACCAATCGCTTCTGCCATGTTGCTTGGCGGCGCCAGCGACAGAGTACACCCTGCCATCAGGAACAATAGAACAACCAGAATGATAGGGAATGCTTTGCTCATAGAAGGAGTTCCCTCCCAATCAATTTCGGCCATTATACCACACAAAGGGAGAATGCAAGAAAAACCGTCAAACGCGATTGTCAGGACATTGTGGTTATGATATACTTACCCCGGTCATCGCAGTACCAGTTTCTTATTCTGTCGGTATACGGGTGATTGTTGATGTTGGCGGATGTCGCCGGAATTTCCGCGCGGTATGAGAAAGCAGGAAGCGGGCCTCCAGTGGTGGTTCTACATGGATGGGGTGCCAGCCTGGAGACGGTCAGCCCGATGGTACAATGTTTGGCTCAGAGCCGGACAGTCTTCGCTGTGGACCTGCCTGGCTTTGGCAAGACGTCCCAGCCAGCCGGCGTCTGGGGTGTTTTCGACTATGCGAGTTGGGTTATCAGTTTTCTCAATACCATCGGCTGCTCTCGCGCCGACCTCATCGGGCACTCGTTTGGGGGGAGCATAGCGATTGTCCTGGCCGCCCAATACCCCCAACGGGTAAACCGCCTGATCCTGGTCAACAGCGCCGGCATCAGGGCCGATAAGAGCCGGGCGCATGGCCTGCGCGTTCGCTTGTTCAAGGCGTTGCGAACTTCGCTTCAGATGATCCCCGTCCCATCATGGCGACAGAAAGCAAGAGACAGCCTTTACGCCATTTTGGGGTCAGCGGACTACAAGGCCGCCGGCGCGATGCGCGCAACATTCGTGCGCGTGGTCAATGAAGACCTGAGCGGGCTACTGCCATACGTCCAGGCACCCACGCTGATCATTTGGGGAGAGCACGACCGAGATGTCCCCGCATCACACGGCCAGTTCATGGCCCAAAAGATACCCAACGCCCAGTTGCACGTCCTGCCCGGCGCCGGCCATTATTCGTACCTCGACCGTTTGCCACAATTTTGCCGCCTGGCGAGGGATTTCTTGTCCCAAGACGACTCATGCTACACGTATCCTGCAAACACGGACGGCCAGTCTGATCCCGCAGATATTCGGCAGACGGAGAGGACCGGCTGATGTCTGCTGTGTCCATTCAGTCATTGGCATTCTGGATTGCAGCGGCGGTTTGGTTTATGTATGCCATGCGCCGTTTGCGCCGACATCTGTTGTTTCTTCAGCTAGAAGAATATGACACCCGCCGCTTTGCCGCTCTACTCTGGCGCAGCCGAAGCCGCGTCGTGACCCCGATCGAAATTGTCCCTGTCCTGTTGCTGATCATTCTGAATGGCCTGGCAGCCGTTGTGCTGCCACACTTTGAGGCGGCCGGGTTGAACACGACGTTCTGCGCGCTTTGGGCCGTTCTGTACGCCGGTTTACTTGTTTTTCGGAAAGTCCCCCCGACCAAGAAGTCATTGGTTTTGACCGCCCGAGCGACCCGTCTCCTGGTTGCCAGCTACGCGATTACGGCGGCACTGTTCGTGCTGATCGCCTGGCTCGCAGCGCGATGGGCGTTCACCTGGCCTACTGCTGCTTCGGCCACGACCACAGGAGCAGCATGGGTTATGTTGGGGGCGCTGGCTCTCAGTCAACTTGCGGGAGGCGTCCTGATTGCCGCGAATGTCATCCTGTATCCGGTTGAGGAATCCTTCAGGCGACATTACCTCAGGTCCGCCAGGCGCGTCTTTGAGTCTTGCCCTGACCTGCAAGTTGTAGCCGTGACCGGCAGCTACGGCAAAACCAGCACAAAGGAAATCATCGCCCACGTGCTTTCCGCCCGCTACCGCGTGCTTAAGACGCCGCGCAGCTTTAACACAGCCATGGGCATCTGCAAGGTCATCCGCGAACAATTGAAACCTGAGCATGAGGTCTTTGTGGTCGAGATGGGCGCGTACAAGCCGGGAGAAATAGCCAGATTGTGCAAGTTGACGCCCCCTCAAATC
>DAOTYC010000227.1:0-11798 GCA_034435095.1 Anaerolineae bacterium
GTCCAGGTTGAGCATGTAGTTCATGTATTCAGCCCACGCCTGGCGCATCCTGAACAGGCAACGGACTTCATTATGGAAGTCACAGAGGTTCCTTCTGATGCCAGCGTACGATGATTCTTACTTCGATCCTCCTGCGCCTGTGGCAAATGTAATCGTCCGTAATCCCGATACTGGTGTACTATGGCCTGATGTGCCCATGTTGTTAGACACCGGCGCTGACGTGACTCTGATACCAGCCCAGGTAGTACAGAAGTTAGGTTTGACTACTGATTTGGGAACGCAATATGAATTGGTAGGCTTTGATGGCAGCATCCACTTTGCGCCCACCGTCCGGTTGGAACTACTTTTCCTTCATCGGGCTTTCCGTGGACAATTTCTACTTATCGATCAAGAGAGAGGCATTTTGGGTAGAAACATCTTGAACGTTGTTGCATTGTTGCTTGACGGTCCGCACCTGAGATGGGATGAGTATAGCTTATCGAGGGCTCGCTCGTGAGTGTGAGCTTAAGCAAATGATGGTTAAGAAGATGACCATACGCTCTGTCCCCTCATAGCAAGATGCGCACAGCAACTGTCCGCGAAAACTCTGTCTATTGGCGACGCCGGCACAGCGATTGCCCGCCATTGGCTCTACTCCGGATACCTGTACCAACAGCGCAGTGGCATATCGCGTCGGATCAGACACTGGTTGCAAGAAATACACCCGGCTCGCTCGTCGGAACCGTCCAACCACTTGTTGGGCAATTCAGGGTCATTGATCAGCGGGCGACACAGAGAGACGAAATCAATTCCCTCGTCGGCGACTATGCGTTCCATAAGCTCTGGCGTGCGCAATCCACCGACCAGCATGAGCGGCAGGTCGGTCACGTCCCGAATCCGACGCGCGTTATCCACAAAATATGCTTCATCGGACCGCTCTTTTATGCCCGCACGGACACTGTATCGCGTCTTGCCGAATTCAACTCCTCCGCTCACTTCAATCGCGTCTAATCCGAAATCGGCCAGGCGAGCGGCGATGCGCGCGCCATCTTGCGGCGTCAGGCCACCGTGAACAAAATCTTGAGAGGCAATCTTGATCAGCAAGGGGAACTCCGGCCCTACCTGATCTCGCACTTCCTCACACACCGCCTGAAGAAAACGCAACCGCCTATCGAAGCTGCCACCCCAGCGGTCCTCTCGGCGGTTGGTGAGCGGCGAAAGAAACTGGCTGATCAGATACCCGTGGGCGGCGTGAAGCTGTACGCCATCGAAGCCCGCCTCCTTCACGCGCCGCGCCGCCCGCCCATAATCGCGGATGAGCTCCAAGATGTCCTGTTCCGTCATCTCAGTCGGCGTCAGGTTCAGGTCTGGCACGTGCATAGACGATACCGCTTTTGGATGGACGCCGTCGTTCAAGTCGGGGCGGGCGCGGGCGCCGGCATGATTGATCTGCATGACCACCCGGGCGCCTTCGCGGTGAATGACCTCAACCACAGGCTTCAACGCCTCGGCCAGGGAATCATCGTAGATGCCGATCTGCCCCGGGCTGGCCCGGCCGGTGCGCGAGACATATCCGTGGCCGGTCACAATGAGGCCCACGCCTCCTTTGGCAAGGGTGGTGTACAAATCCACCAGATTCTGGCCTGCTCGACCATCGGCGTCGCACATCCATTCACAGGTCGCCGAGCGCACCAGTCTATTCTTAATCTCCATGCGGCCAATTTTGGCCGGCTCAAACAATGCTGACATCAATGCCTCCATGTCATGTGGACTCACGTATTCTGAACGAATTCTATCACTTAACGCCCCATTTGTCACCTTCCCTGCAGATTTGCACCCCCATACCGGTTGGTGGTATACTGGAGGCGATATTGAAACCCGTCAGTCAGACTGAACAAGGAGGACACTCAAATGGCTCTGCTAAAAGATAAAGACAGAGAATACCTTCAGCAGGAGTTCGCCAAAAGGCTGAAGAATCCGGTCAAATTGGTGGTCTTTACTCAGACCATTGCCTGCGATTTTTGCGCTCAAACCGAAGAAATCGCCCGCGAGGTCGCCGACCTTTCGGACAAAATCAGCGTGGAAGTCTACAATTTCGTGACGGACAAACCCGTTGCTGATCAATACGGTGTCGACAAAATCCCGGCAACCGTGGTCGTTGGCGAAAAGGACTACGGTATCCGGTTCTTCGGCATCCCGGCCGGCTACGAGTTTACTTCGCTGATCGAAGATATAATGATGGTTTCCGCGGGGGACTCCGGCCTATCGGAGGCAACCAAGAAGGCCGTCTCCCAGATCAAGCAGCCTGTTCGCATCCAGGTATTTGTGACGCCGACTTGCCCCTACTGCCCCGGCGCGGTCTTGCTGGCCCACAAGCTGGCTATGGAGAGCGAATATATTGTGGGCGATATGGTAGAGGCCACCGAGTTTCCCCATCTGGCCCAGAAGTACAACGTGATGGGTGTTCCGCGCACGGTGATCAACGAGAAAACGCACATTGAAGGAGCTGTGCCCGAAGCGGTGCTGATCGCGCAGCTCACCAGTGCTCTGAGCGGCGCGCCCGCTATGGTTGAAGAAGTCATACCGCCGTCGCACAAGAAGTGATAGCTGAAGCATTCTCTGAGGCCGTCCCACTCGTCGTGAAAGATGCCTGCCCCTCTAGCCAGGTCGAGCGGGACGGCCTCTCTCACTCGCGCAGGGCTGAATCCAATCCCCCTGACGCTACAAAGGCCACAAACTCCTCGAGGTCCCGAAACACGCGCGTGGAAAAGAAGCGAATCACCCAGTTCGCCGCCAGGGGAGAGATGACCCAGATCGGTTTTCCGGCCCGATAGGCCTCCCACATCTCGATTGCCGTCCCCATGCTGGCCTCGGGCACATAGGCAATCACCCCGTCAGACTCGACAGCTGCCCGGACGGAATCAAGAAACGTCCGTTTGCCCTTTTCGTCGTCGTAATCCACGCTGTTGGGGTTCATCTCGTATGGGCAAAACAATTGCACATCGGGATAACGCTGCCACAGCGCCTCTCGAATGGTCTTGCGATAGCCCTGATTGTGGATGGCATTGTCCAAACGTGAGCCCTGCATAATGCCTGCCAAAAATAACTTCTTCATAGAACGAGCCCTCACTCCGTCAACGATTGCCTGATCGCCGCCCAATCAACCGCCTCTCCCTCGAAAATGAGCCGCACCCGTTCGACAGCCTTCACAGGCAAACCCAGCTCAGCCGCGACCTCATCAACCCGGCCCGCGCCGGCGCTGCGATTGACCAGAATCATACCCACGACATGCCCCCGCTCATCGGAGCAGATGTACCACAAATCTTGAATCAACGGCCGCAAGTCATAGCTGCGGCTCTGGCCCTTCACTTCCCGCTGGCGCGGCAGCGTGGACGCCGACAGCAGGCGGTTCAAGCCTGCAATGACCCCGCTGGCAGACTGACATGGATCAAAAACAACCCGATAGACGGCGTAGCGCAGAAGAGACTGGGTCGAAGGGGCATCCAACGGCACCTCCACAGCGGAATGCAGGAGAAACCCGGTTGGCAACTGCGGCCTCAGCCGCGCCATGACCGACTCCAACGACATCGGCTCTCGCAATTCCAGGTCAAGCACCTCCTGCCTGCCGGTGTGACCGACCGACAGCGCTGAAGCAAAGGTCAATTTGGGCCGTTGATTGAAGCCCTGCGAATACGCCAACGGCAAATCGGCCCGGCGCACGATCCGTTCCCAGGCGCGCAAGACGCCCAGGTGAGAGACATACTTGACTTCCTCACCTTTGCCGAAGATGAGCCGAACCCGCTGTGCTGTCCTCTGGTCGGTCAATCCCGTCCCTCGTGGCATATAGCTTCGCCATATTCAAGCGCATCGCCATAAGTCGTGCGGATGCCGCAGCCGACGCACTCTTCGGCGCATCTCGGCGTGGTCTCGCCCCTTAGGCTCCTCTCCCATTCGCGCGCCAGAAATCGCTTGCTGACCCCCACGTTGATGTGATCCCAGGGCAGCACCTCGTCCAACGCACGCTGACGGCGCGCGTAGAAATCGGGCGACAGACCGGCCTCGTCGAACGCGGCCCACCACGCCTCAGGCTTAAACTGGTCACCCCAGGCATCGAAACGAGCCCCCCTACGCCAGGCGCAGTACACCGCCTGGGCGACCCGGCGGTCACCTCGCGCCAGGACTGCCTCCAGCAGGCTGGAGTCAGGATCATGCCAGCCCACTGTCAACCCCTTGCCGCGCAGGCGCGTTTTGAGCAGCTCCTGCCGCCGCACGATTCCCTCCCTGTCGAGCAAGCCCGTCCATTGGAAAGGGGTGAAAGGCTTCGGCACAAACGTAGCCACACTCACGCTGACTTCGACCCGCCGGCCTGTCACACGCGCGCCCACGTCGCGGACTTTGTAGGTCAAATCCACGATGGCTTCGATATCCGCTTCGGTCTCCGAAGGCAAACCCAACATGAAATACAGCTTCACCCGTCGCCAGCCCGCGCCAAACGCAGCCTCCACCGTGCGCAGCAGGTCCATCTCCGTCACACCCTTGTTGATCACATCGCGCAGGCGTTGGCTGCCAGCCTCTGGGGCAAAGGTCAGGCCGGTCTTACGCCGCTCCTGCGTCAACGAAGCCAGCCGCACAGAAAAAGAATCAATGCGCAGCGAGGGCAACGAAAAAGAAACCGCCTGCTCCTTGTGCCTTTCCAGCAACTCGGCCAGCAGCGAATCAATACCTTTGTAATCCGTGCTGCTCAGCGACAGCAAGGCCACTTCTTCATGGCCGGTATGGCGCAGTATCTGGTCCACCGCGTCCACAATTTGTTCTCTTGACCGCCGCCGCACTGGACGATACACCATGCCGGCATGGCAGAAACGGCAGCCATGACCACAGCCACGCTGAATCTCCAGATTAGCCCGGTCGTGGATCACGCTGACATACGGCACGACGGGGCGCACCGGCGGCGGGGGCAAGGTCGGCACCATGCGCCGCCTGATCGAGCGCGGAACGCCATCTTGCTGCGGCTCGACCGCGGCCACTGTACCGTCAGCATGATACCGAACAGCATAGAACGAGGGTACATAGACGCCGTCCAGGCGCGCCGCCTGGCGCAAGAATTCCTGCCTGCTGAAAGATTCGCTTCGGCGCAGACGGCAATACAGATCCGCCAGTTCCAGCGCCGCCTCTTCCCCTTCGCCAATGACAAACAGGTCGAAGAAGTCGGCCATTGGTTCCGCATTGCAGGTCATGCTGCCGCCGCCCACGATGAGCGGGTCATCGTCGCCCCGTTCCCGCGCCCAAACCGCCAGGCCAGCCAGGTCGAGCATGTTCAACACGTTGGTATAGTTCAGCTCGTATGCTAACGAGAAACCGATTATGTCAAACGAACGCACCGGCCGTCGCGATTCCAACGTGTACAGCGGGATTCCGGCCGCGCGCATGGCCTTCTCCATGTCAGGCGCGGGAGCGTAGGCCCGCTCGGCCAGAATATCCGGACGGGCGTTGAGCAAATCGTACAGAATCGTCATGCCCAGATTGGACATGCCCACTTCATACAGCTCCGGGAAGGCCAGCGCAAAACGCAGAGAGACCGAGTCCCACTGCTTGCACACGCTATTCCATTCTCCGCCCGTGTACCGCGCCGGTTGTTCGACCGCAGGCAAGATGGCGTCAAGGATGTCCAGGCCGATCGGTTTCAAATGCATGACGGGTCACTCCCATGCTCAATCAGCCCGAACCTTGACCAGGACCCGGCGTGAACGCGGCCCATCAAACTCGGCCAGGTAGATGCCCTGCCAGGTCCCAAGCACCAGGCGGCCGTTTTCAACCATCAGCGTGAGGTTGAAACCCATCAGACTGGCCTTGATGTGTGCATCCGCGTTGCCTTCCAGGTGCGCGTAGTGGCCGCTGTGCGGCGCCAATTCACTCAGCTTGTCCTGAATGTCGCGGCTCACGTCCGGGTCGGCGTTTTCGTTCAAGGTCAGCCCGGCAGTGGTATGCGGCGCATGGATTACGCACAGGCCGTCCTGAATTCCCGATTCGCGGACGATGGCCTGAACCCTGGCGGTAATATCAACAAATTCGGTGCGTCTCGCCGTGCGCACCTCAATCTGATGAATCATCTCACTTCTCCTCAATATAGCATCATTTCCGGCAAGTGCATTGGGGTTACTTATTATAGAGGTTTGGGCCGATTTGACAACTCGACCCTTTGGCGGTAAAATAGCCGAAGTCATTTCACGAAACGTGGCGCATTCGTCTAGCGGCCCAGGACATTGCCCTCTCAAGGCAGAAACAGGGGTTCGAGTCCCCTATGCGCCACTTCTCACCTCGTCGGCCCGGCCGGCGGGGTTTTTCTGTGCCTCGCATGTGGTCCGCGTCCGCCGCGCATGCCCTATCAAATTTGCACCGACTTCGGTACAGGACGGCCGGGGCAGTTCCCACTTTCATAACAGCCCTATGAGCTGCTCCGCCAGTCTGTCACGGTTGGCGACGGTCACGGTCATGACAAACATCCGACCCACCCGCAGTCGGTCGATCAGGCCACTGACCAGGCCAGGACGGACAACCACCAGCCCCAGCCGACAGACGCCAGCGTTCAATACGTCAATCGCATCCCGCCAACCCTGTCCTTCAACCAGTTCCAACGGCCCCAGCTCGTCAATCACCAACACATCACAGCGTGTTACACTATTCAGTATCGCACAACCGCGGCGGATACCGTCAGCGTGAAAATGAAACCGCCCCATCGTCGGCCCATCCGTCGCCTTGTGGAGCTCAGCCAACGGATATGTGACGCCCGTCGGGACATCCTGCACATCTAAGCCGGTCAGTTGTCCCGCGTCATAGCGCGGCAACGTCAATATCCCTCTCACGGCCAGCGCTTTGGACTGGGCCAGCCGTGCCACCTGAGCGCACACCGTGGTCTTGCCGCATCGTCGCTCACCAGTCAAGATAACGACTTTCATAGCTCCGCCTATCGGTTCTCATCCGATTTGTTACGCGCTGTTTCGATTATACAGGTCAATTCACAATCAGTCCAATGCACGTTGGTCACGGCGCGCCCTTTTCTTCACAGCCGGAGTTTGACAGATTGGGCAAAGGCGTATATGCTACTCTATACCAGACGAACGGTCATGTAAGACTTGGAGGTACATCAGCGAGATGCCGATTTACGAATACGTGTGCGAGGACTGTGGCGCCCGGTTCAACGCGCTGCGGCGGATGCACGAATCAGACGCGCCCATATCCTGCGAGCGGTGCCACAGCCCCAAGACGACGCGCGCCCTGTCGCTGTTTGCCGCTTCAATTCGTAGTGCGTCCGGAGAGAGCCGGTCCATCGCCGGGAGCAGCGGCTGCGGTTCGTGCAGCTCACATCATTGCAGCTCATGTCACCATTGATTTCTCGACCAGGCAGAGACGCCGCCGGCGACGTCTTGGCCCTGCTATTTTTTTCGGGAGAGCAGAACCATCAGGAAAGGAGGCGCACTTTCTGACCCAAGACCACCAGAAGACAACCATTCGCAAGCACATCACGTACAATCAGGAGGTAAACTATGGACATTTTCAGCAAGTGCCATGATTTCACTCGTGCCAAGATGGCGAAAGCTATGGGGTATTATCCATACTTTATCCCTTTTGACGACACTGAAGGCACGGAAGTGATCATCAATGGCCAGAGAAAGATCATGATTGGCTCCAACAACTATTTGGGGCTGACCACGCACCCCAAAGTCCGCGAGGCGGCGTTACAAGCCATCAAGAAGTATGGCACGAGCTGCACCGGTTCGCGCTTCATGAACGGCACTCTCTCGTTACATGAAGAGCTGGAACGCCGCCTGGCCCGGTTCGTCGGCAAAGAGGCCGCCCTTGTGTTTAGCACTGGCATGCAGACCAACCTGGGGACCATCTCGGCACTGGTCGGCCGAGACGATGTCGCCATAACCGACAAAGAAGACCATGCCAGCATTATAGACGGCTGCCGTCTCAGCTATGGAACTATGAAACGATTCCGCCATAACGACGTCAAGAACCTGGAAGCTGTCTTGAAAACCATCCCCGAGGACAGCGGCAAGCTTGTCATCGTGGATGGGGTATACAGCATGGGCGGCGACCTGGCACCCCTGCCCGAAATGATCGAGGTGTGCCAGAAATATGGCGCACGGCTCATGGTGGACGATGCACACGGGATCGGTACCGTCGGCAACATGCGTGGCACATCGGTTCACTTCGGGGTCACCGATCAGGTAGACCTGATCATGAGCACGTTCAGCAAATCTTTCGCTTCTCTGGGCGGTTTCATCGCCGGCGATGAACCCATCATCCACTACATCCAGCACCATGCTCGCGCCCTGCTGTTCAGCGCCAGCATCCCGCCATCGAACGCAGCCGCTGCCCTGGCCGCGCTGGACATCATGGAGTCCGAGCCCGAAAGATTTGAAAGATTGCAGCAGATCGCCCAGAAGATGCGCGACGGCTACCGGTCGCTGGGTTTCGACATTGGCAATACGGCCACGCCGATCATCCCCATCATCATCCGCGACGAAATGCGGACCCTGGAGATGTGGAAACAACTCTACGAGGCCGGTGTCTATACCAACTGCGTCATCCCGCCGGGCGTGTCACCGGGCATGTCGCTGCTCAGAACCAGCTACATGGCGACTCACACCGACGAACAAATGGACCGCGTGCTGGAGACGTTCGCGGTAGTGGGCAAGAAAGTGGGTGTCATCTGAGCCTTCTTCACCGGTTCTGCTCTCCAATTCTCCCGCTCTCGAAGCCAACCTCTTCGGAAGATGCGGAGGCGGCCACGTCAGACCACATTCTCACAGAAGCTGGGGACGGGCGTTCCCGTCCCCAGCGATTGTCCGAGGTGATCAGCGATGAATCATTCCACACTACCTTCGAGCCGTACCGGCGAGACGACAGACCCTAACCCTTATAATTCTGGGCGGAGTGGAGAATCCTCCGGAAATGACTGGAGGCTCATAGGCGCCGGCCTCCTTTTCCTCTCCTTGATCTCGGTGCTCCTGCTGGCTGCTCCCAGCCCGTCAGCGAACGCGGCCGATGCCTTGTCCTGGCTTCCAGCTTCGGCCGACACGGCAGACATTTCCTCACCAGTTACACTCGACGACACGGAGAACGTCTTCACTCTCACAATACTCCACACCAACGACACCTGGGGCTATCTCGACCCCTGTGGCTGAAGGCCTCCCATCGGGGGAGTGGCCCGGCGGGCCACGTTCATCAAAAGAGAACGCGAGCGCAATGGCAACTTGCTTGTTTTGGACGCCGGCAACAGCCTGGTCGGCGATTGGGGGCCGGCCGTCACCACCCAGGGGGCCAGCACCATTGAGTCTATGAACATGATGGGCTACGACGCCATGGCTCTGGGGCAGTCCGACCTGGGACTGGGGCTCGATGTGATCCGTCAACGCATGGCCGAGAGCCGATTTCCGATTCTTTCCGCCAACGCCACCATCAGTCCGACAGGTGAACTGATCGCAGCTCCATTCATTACCCGTGAGATAGAAGGCCGCCACATTGCCATTGTCGGCCTCACCGGAAACTATTACCCGGAGCCGACGCCGGATTTTGAAATCGCCGACCCGCTTGATGCGCTGCAACGGCTGATGCCTCAGGTAACTGCCCTTGCCGACATCGTTATCGTCCTTTCCAGCGCAGGCAATCCAACCGACGTGAAAATTGCCCAGACCATCCCGGGCATTGATTTGCTCATCGAGGGCGGTCCATTTCAGAGCTTCGGGCACGCCCAACTCGACCCGACGACCAATACTCTGCTCGTCCACGCCGACTATCCGGCGCGAGGACACGCTGGCCGTAACATAGGCAAGGCCACTTTAAGCTTCGATGCGAACGGCATACTGGTCAGCAACGCCTGGGAACTGATCGCCCTTGGGCCAGACATACCCGATGATCCGGAAATGGCCCGATGGCGAGCGACAAAATAAGATTTAGGCTTACTGAGCCAACGGCGAAGCATGTCGCGTCGCTTGTAAGGCTGAGATGCCCTTCGCTGCGGCTCAGGGCGCGGCTTTGGCGCCGTCACCCTCTCAGCCGTAGGTCGCGGGTACAGAAACCCGACCCACGGCGGCAGGTTTGGAAACCTCCCCCTACGGCTCTGACATTTTACATGAATGGGGTGTCGTTGACTTTTCTGTACGTCTGTGATACAATGTTCCGCGCGTAGATAATGAATCTTGTATCCGTAGGCGCTGGTCAGCGGTTTCACGCAGGAGGGGCTATGGCAGACACGAAGCTGCTGGAGATGCGAGGCATTACCAAGCGGTTCCCGGGAGTCGTGGCGCTGGACAATGTGCAATTTGACCTGGAGCCGGGCGAGGTTCATGTCTTGTTGGGCGAGAACGGCGCCGGCAAATCAACTCTCATCAAGATTCTGTCCGGCGTCTATCAGAAGGATGCCGGTGAAATACTGCTCGACGGCCAGCCGGTTGAAATTCAAAACCCCCATCACGCCCAAGAGCTGGGCATCAGCACCATTTATCAGGAACTCAATTTAGTTCGCCCCCTGGACATCGCCAAGAACGTTTTTCTCGGACGGGAGCCCATGCGCTCCGGCGCTTTGCAGTGGATTGATTACCCCAAAATGTACCGCGACACGCAGCGCATTCTGGATGAGCTGGAAGTCAAACTGAACCCCCGCACCCTTGTCCGCGACCTGGGTGTGGCCCAGCAACAGATGGTGGAACTGGCCAAGGCCCTATCATTCGAGTCCCGCATTATGATCATGGACGAACCCACCGCCGCTCTGACTGACCAGGAGATCAGGGAGCTGTTCAACGTGATCCGCAACCTGCAGCAGCGCGGTGTGGGCATTATCTACATCTCTCACCGCTTGCAAGAGGTCTCGCAGGTCGGCAACCGCGTCACCGTGTTGCGAGACGGCTGCTACGTAGGTACGCGGCGTCTTTCTGAGGTGACCATTGATCAGCTCATCTCTATGATGGTGGGGCGCAACCTGGACGAAAAGTTCCCCAAAATACAGGTTAAACGCGGTCCCGAAGCGCTGCGGGTGGAAGGCTTGAGCCAGAAGGGGGTGCTACACGACATCAATCTGACGGCTCATCATGGCGAGATTGTCGGAATTGCCGGCCTGATGGGTGCAGGTCGTACTGAAATGGCGCAGGCCATTTTCGGCATCACCCGCCCCGAAGCCGGGCGTATCTACATTGATGGCCGGGAAGTGCACATCGAGTCGCCCCGCGATGCCATTGATCATGGCTTGGCTTACCTGCCTGAAGACCGCAAGGGACACGGCCTGGTCCTGCTGATGTCTGTCGCCAACAACGTCATCATGGCCGGAGCGGACCGTCTGGCGACCGGAATTGTGATCAAAGAAGGCGAGAAGAAGCGGCTGGTCAACGAGTACGTTAACCTGTTGAAAATACGGACCCCAAGCATCAACCAGCAGGTGCAATATTTGAGCGGCGGCAACCAGCAAAAAGTGGTGCTTGCGAAATGGCTGCTCAGCAATGCGCGGGTCATCATTTTCGACGAGCCAACCCGCGGCGTCGACGTGGGGGCTAAAGTTGAAGTTTACCAGTTGATGAATGAACTGGTGAAGCAAGGAGCGGCCATCATCATGATTTCCTCCGAATTGCCGGAGATTCTCGCCATGAGCGACCGTATCCTGGTGATGCGCGAGGGGACTCTGGTGAAAGAATTCCCCAACCCCAAAGAAGTTACCGAGGAGCTGGTATTGGGATACGCTACGGGAGGTAATACCTCCCGTAGCGTATCCCAATACCAGCTCCTCGGTAACTTCTTTGGGGTTGGGGAATTCTTTCACC
>DAOTYC010000228.1:0-7408 GCA_034435095.1 Anaerolineae bacterium
GGTCCCTGCTGCCCCATCGGCAGCAACAGGTTGATGTTCGATTGCCACGCGCCGAAGAGCGACGGCGCCGGCGCGGGTTCCTCGGGAAACCACCAGCCATGTGTCGCCATGACCAACCAGCGCGGCACGATGCGGGTCACCTTTGCTTTGAAGCGACAGCGGCCCATCCAGTTCTCGACCCATACCCATTCGCCATCGCCGAAGCCAAGCGACCGCGCCGTGTCGGGGTGTATCTCGACGACCGGGTCGGGGTCGAGGGCACGCAGCCAGGGGATATTGCGGTGCTCGGCGTGGAAAAACACCGCCGACCGCCGTCCGGTAGACAGGAGCAGGGGATATTCTTTCAGCAACTCCGGCTGCGAAACCGGCGTGAAGGGCGGTTCGAGGTACTCAGGGAGCGGCTCCAGTCCCCAATCCTCGCGCAGGCTGGCGAATAGCTCGACCTTGCCCGACGGCGTCTGGAAGCCAGGCCGACGGTCCTTGCGCAGCAGCCCCCGCTGATAACGATGGTACGGCGCGCTGGGATGCCCCTCCGGTGGGAAAGCCCAGCCCTGTTGCTGCAACTGCTCGTATGTCAGCCCGGATGGCTTGATGATGTCGTCGAATAGCTCGGTGATGGTCTGCCAGCGGAAGTCGGGGTCGAAACGTTTCGCCAGCTCGAAGTTGATTTCGATGTCCGGCCTGCACTCCGGCACGGTGATGGCCTTGTTGATGCTCTGCATGGGCACCCACCAGGTCCGCACACCGTTCTTTTCCAGGAACGTCCCAGAGGGCAGGACGACATCGGCGTACTGGGTTGTGGCCGTGTGGAACAGGTCGACGGCGACGATGAAATCGAGCTTCTTGAGCGCATCGAGCCATTTCTTGGGGTCCAGGCCGATGCCGGACAGTGGATTGCAGGTCTGAATCCACATCCCTTTGATGGGATAGGGCTGGCCGGTCAGAATCTGGTCGAGCACCAGGTCGGTTTGGGCGCGCCAGATGAACGTGCGCAGCGGGCCGTAGCGGTCACGTCCGACCCGCTTGAGGTCCTGCTCGGCCGATTTGAGCTTGATGACGCCGGATGCGCCGGGCAGGGCATAGGCCACGGCGTCGAAGGCGAACCGCGCGATGACGTTGCCGCCGGGCACATCCAGGTTGCCGGTAAGGCACCACAGGGCAGTGATGGCCTGTACCGTGGGGGTGATAGCTGGTGTCATGTCAATAGGCACGCCCCAATGGATGGCCGCCGGCTTGCTGCGGGCGTACATCCGCGCCGCTTCGGCGATGTCCTCAGCCGGGACCCAGGTGATTTCGGCGACCCGCTCGACCGGATATTCGTTCACCCGCTCGCAGAAGAGGTCCCACACCGTGTGACAGGTGACCGGCGCGCCGTCGGCCAGCCTGACCTCAAATGTACCGCTCAGGGCGGGCTGCACGTCGGGCTGGCGATACTCGACGTCGGCCGAATTCCAGATGGCCGGGGCGTTCGCCGCTGTATCCCAGGCCACGAAATCGGCGGGCGAGCCGTCCGGCGACAGGGCGTCGGCGCGCAGCAATGTACGTGTATCGGCCCGCACCAGGAACGGGGCGTTGGTCCACTCCTCGACGAACTGCCGGTCATACAGCCCCTCGTTGAGGATAACGTTCAGGAAGCCCATCGCCAGCGCGCCGTCCGTGCCCGGCCGAAGTTGCAGCCACTTCTTCGCCCGTGAGGCAAACCAGCTCAAACGCGGGTCTATGCAGATAATCTGCGTGCCTTTCTTCATCAGGTCAATGATCCAGTGTCCGAAGACATTGTCTGGACAGGTTGCCGGAATGTTGTAACCCCAGATAACGATGGTTTCCGGGACGCGATACTTGGGGTTGTCGTAGCGGTCGGGGAACCACTGTGCCGCGTCGAGGACGCAGTAATCGCCCTGCACGGTCTCGACACCGGCGATGCGCGGGCTGTAACAGGCGATGCCGCTGAGAGCGAACATCACGTTAGGGCTACCGAAGGCGTATGCCAACATGCAAATCCAGGGCCCGATGTCGCGGCCTGTGCCCATCGAGAAGACGACGCTCTCTGGCCCGTGCTCAGCGCGGATGGCCTTCATCCGTGCTTCGATGAGATCGAACGCCTCATCCCACGAGATTTCCTGCCATTTGCCCTCGCCCCGTTCGCCGACGCGCTTGAGTGGCCGCGTCAGCCGGTCGGGGTGGTAGACGTATTGGGTCATCGCCAGGCAGCGGGCGCACAGGCGACCCTGATTCCAGGGGTGGTTGGGGTCGCCCTCAATTTTGACAAGTTTGCCGTCTTCGATGTGAGCCAGCACGCCGCAGCCGCCATGACAGCCCGGCCCGGCCGACCACGTGGTGGTGCGAATGATTTTATGGATTTCGGATTTCATGAATTGTCTACCTATCTGAGCGTGCATGCGCCAGCCATGCCTGAGCGGTCTCAGGAGCCGGTCTGTCGTTCATAAAGCACTTTCCCTTCCTTCAAGGCCGGGCCGTAGATGAGTCCGATGGTGTTGCGGTGCCGGCAAACCTGCTGCGTGCTGACGGCGATGACGTCAATGGGTACGAGCAGCCCGCGCAGGGCGCGGCGGAGGCGGATGCTTTCCTGGCGCGGGAAGGCGATATCTTTCGCGATGACCAACAGATCGAGGTCGCTGCCCGGACCAGCGTCGCCTCGGGCATACGAGCCGAAGAGAATGATCTGTTCTGGTTCACTGACGGACAAAATGCGCCGCACAATTTCGCCAAGCAACTCCTTCAGGTTACGTTGATCCATCCGCTCTTTCACCTCCATGAGCGAATTATACATTGACCTTGATGTTGTTGTCCAATCAGCCGCTCACAAACCCCGCCGCACCTTCCGAGGCTGGTTTCTATGACACATTTGGCGAATCTCCTGGCGTGGCTGCGGCAGGGGATTATGTGTATGTCGCCGATGCCGGCGGAGGCCTCGTCATTCTGCTCAGAACAGAGTCGCCAACGATTGACGTCTATCTTCCATACGTGGTCAAGAACCGCCAGCGTCTCATGAACGAATGGCATCGCGTTGCCGGCGGGACACCGCCGAAACGACTCGAATCAGATCACAGCGATTTTGCCCTCGTTCACGTAGGCCATGATCTCGCCGACGCTGAGGTTTTGCAGGCCGAGCTTGTCCAAGGTCCGCCCGCGCCGCCAGTAGTCGGTCTGGTGGATGATGCACGCCAGCCGAATGATGGCGTCCATTGCCCGTACCGACACGCCGGTATGCCTGCCCAGCTCGGCAATGGGCACCAGGCTCATGGGCACGTCCTCGAAGATGTAGCGATGCTCCAGCGTGGGCGGCGCTTTGATGCCATAGTAGCCCTGGTTGTTGTGGATGGCCTCGTAGAGGTGGCTGCCGGTCACGTTATAAGCCATTTCCAACCATTCCAGCGCCGTCTGGGCGCGGATACCCAGCGACGAGGCCACCGTCACCCGTTCGCGGTCGAGCGCCTCGAGCACGCGCGCCACCGAGGGCGTCACGCCGTCAATGTAGAACTGAAAATCGCCGAAGGTAGATTCGATGCGTCCGGCGTTCAGGATAGTCAATGCCGGGTGGAAGATCGCCCCCATGTTATCAAGGCTGGTCATGAGCACGTTGCCACCGTCAATGAACTGCGGATAGGCATCCGCCAAGGCGGCCAGCACCTCAGGAGTGCGGGTGGCAGGCAGCGCGGCCAATGGCACCGTCTCCTTGATGCGGAAGATGCGGGCTTGTGCCGGTCCTTCGCTGCGGCTGGCGTAGATGAACGTCCCCGTTTCGGCAACCAGCACATCCGCCTGACAACCGCTGTCCTTCAGCACCTTGACAAACTCGATGGCCCCGCAGGTGCGGCCAGGGTGCAATACGACAATCTGTCCGTCTTTGAAGTACGGCGCCATCCTCTCGGCGATGTCGCGGTGGGCTGACGAGGGGGTGACCACCATCACGATTTGGGCGTCTTGCAGCGCCTCGGCCGGGTCGGAGGTCACGCAGCTCAGGCGACCGAAACCGTGCGGTCCCCCTTCGCACGCAGTCAGTTCGATGCCGCGTCGCCGGTGGATAACGGCAATGTGCTCGAACGTGCGGTTATACAGCGTTGTGGGGAAGCCCATCAACGCCAGATGGGCGGCCATGGCCTTGCCGCCTTGCCCTGCCCCGATAACAGTGTACTTCGTCGTCCTGTCAGTCATAATCTCTCCTCCACTTTCAAATGGCCCCGAGAACGGCGGGCTTCAAGGCTAGGAGAGCTATTTTACCACAGATGGACATTTGCCCCAAACGCCGGTCGTGTGGTAAAGTAGTGCTGACCAAAAGGGTTACAGTACCGGCCAAACGCCAGGAAGTGGAGAGATGAGTGAACCGATCCGTCTGCCGGGCTTAATAGATGTCCATGTCCACTTTCGGACGCCGGGCGCATCGCACAAGGAAGACTTCGCCAGCGGCACGGCGGCGGCATTGGCTGGTGGCTTCACCACCGTATTGGACATGCCCAACACCTCGCCGCCGACGGTGGATGAGGCCGCGCTGGAGGCGAAGATTGCCCTGGCGCGTGAGCAGGTCCGCTGCGACGTGGGCTTCTACGCAGGCGCACGCGAGGACAACGCCTTCGCCGTCTCGCAGTTGGGCGACCGCGTGGTTGGCCTGAAAATGTATCTGGGGCAGACTTATGGCCCGCTGCTGATTTCGCAGCTCGGCGCGGCCATGGGCCACTTCGTGGACTGGCGCGGCCCTGGCCCGATTGCCGTCCACGCCGAAGGGCTGCTGCTGGCGGCGGCCATCGCCCTGGCCCGCGCCACCGACAGCCCGCTGCATTGCTGCCACGTCAGCCGGCGGGCCGAAATCGCGCTCATTCGCGCGGTCAAAGAGCAAGGCGCACCGGTGACCTGCGAGGTCACGCCGCACCACCTGCTCCTGACCGAACGCGACGCCGACCGGCTCGGCCCACTGGGTTACATGAAGCCCACGCTCGGCACAGAGTCCGACCGCCAGGCACTGTGGGACAACCTCGACGTCGTTGATGTCATCGCCTCTGACCACGCCCCGCACACCCGCGAGGAAAAGTTCAGCGCACAGCCGCCGCCAGGCGTGCCTGGCCTGGAGACCACCCTGCCGCTGATGTGGACTGCCGTGTGTGAGGGCCGCCTGAGCTTCAGCCGCCTGCTCAAGCTGCTGTCGCGCAATCCGGGCATGATCTTCGGCGTCCTGCCGACGGCGGATACGTGGGTCGAGCTCGACCCCGAGGCGGAATGGGTGCTGGGCGATGGGCCACTGTACACCCGCTGCGGCTGGACGCCGTTCGAGGGTTTCAAGGTGCGCGGACGGGTCACGCGCGTCGTCCTGCGCGGGCAGACGGTCTTCGCCGACGGCGAGGTGCTGGCCGCGCCCGGTTCGGGGCGCGTGATTGGGCGACGGAGCGAGTGAGCCGCCGGTCAGCCGCCGTCAGCCATAATTGACCCGCCGGCCGCCGATGACCTCCACGGTTTTTTCCAACAACGCAATCGCAAGGGTGAAGACGAGGTTGACGGCGACGGTCAACATGAACGCATAGGCCAGGTAGCGAACCAGGTCGAGCAGGACGGCAGTCACGCCGGGCGGGATTCTGCTGTCCAGGCCGAACAACAGGCCCAGCGCGATGACGGCTCCCAGCAACACCAACACGGGGCCCCACGACTCACGGTCGGACTCGCTGGGGAACATGGTGTTGCTGATGGCGAAGATCACATAAAGCCAAATCCAGAAATCGGACGCCTGGACGAAGCTGCTCAAGTGGCGTTGGAACAGGGCGAAGTTGCCCTCCAGCACCGGGGCGATGATATAGCCGACGCCCAGCACATAATCGCCAATCAGGTAGATGGCCAGGCAACCGGTGATGAATGGCGCCAGGCCAATCAGGCTGGCGCGGAACGAGTCGGCCCGGCCAATGCGCACCGACCCCAGGCGGATGCGCCCCCGGCCTTTGCGCGAAGGCCAGATCTCTATCTTGCCGGTCTTCACGCCGAGCAATTGCGCGAAAGCCCAGTGGCTCAGCTCGTGGAGCACGATGCCGGGCAGCATCACCAGGAAATAGAGCAACATCGCCAGGTCGGAGTGCCCCCAGAGCAGGAAGCCCAGGCCCTGGAGATGGCGCGTGATCCAGTGCTTCAGCGCTATCAGCGGCGGGAGCATAAGCACGACAGCGATGGCAGGGGAAAACGTGTACCACATGGCAGTCTGTCACGAAACCGCCGACAAGCGCAGATCATAGATTGCAGGTGTCGGCGGTCATCTGCGCTCATCGGCGTTCATCAGCGATTGCTGGCTTACAGTCCCTTGGCTTTGGCCGAAAGTTCGACGATAGCCACAAATTCCGCCGGCTTGAGGCTCGCTCCACCGACCAGGCCGCCGTCAATCTCTGGGTGGGCCATGAATTCGGCGATGTTCTTGCTGCTGACGCTGCCGCCGTATTGCACCCGCACGGCCTGGGCGGTGGCGTCATCGTAGAGGCTGGCGATGACCTTGCGGATGCTGTCGGCGATGACCGCGCCGGCGATTTCCGGCGTGGCTGCCTTGCCGGTGCCGATGGCCCACACCGGCTCATAGGCGATGATCAGCCCGGCGACCTGCGACGCGGTGAGGCCGGCCAGGCAACCTGTCACCTGACTGCTGACCACATCATGGGTCTGGCCCGCCTCGTTCTGCGCCAGGTTCTCGCCCACACAGACGATGGGTTGCAGCCCATGGTTCAAAGCCGCCTTGACCTTCTTGTTGACCGTCTCATCGGTCTCGCCGAAGTATTGGCGGCGTTCCGAGTGCCCCAGGATGACGTATTCACACAGGTCCTTCAGCATCAGGGGTGAGATTTCGCCGGTATATGCACCCTGCTCCTCCCAGTACATGTTCTGCGCGCCCACACGGATGGGGCTGTCCTTGAGCATCTCGGCCAGTGTGCTCAGCGCCACAAAGGGCGGGCACAGCACGCGGTCCACCGTCCCTACCGCCTCCAGGCCCGCTTTCATCTCGTGCACCAGGGCTATCGCCTCCTGAACCGTTTTGTGCATTTTCCAGTTGCCGGCAAGAATTGGCCGTCGCATGACAATCGTTCTCCTTTCAACCATAAGTGATGACGGCCTGCATCTTACCACACAACGGGGCAATGCGCAACGTCAGGGGGGCCTGGATGCATCCAGAATTTTAGGCGAGTTAGCAGAAGCCTCAACTACGTCATGCTGAGCGCAGCTCAGCATCTCATTTCACGATGCACAACGAGATTCTTCGCTGCCCCTTCGCTGCTCCTTCGCTGCGCTCAGGACTTCGGCTCAGGGCTTTGGCTACTAAGAAACTACCCGGTCATTGCGAGCGAAGCGAAGCAAGCTCCGGGTTGGCGGCCGTAGCATAGGGCCTCGTGCCCGTTACGCCCACAAGGGGCTATGCTACGCGGTCTTC
>DAOTYC010000229.1:0-1653 GCA_034435095.1 Anaerolineae bacterium
TGAGGGCGATGAGGAAGTCTCTGAACGATTCCACTGGACGGCGACCGCCTCCTGCCAGAGCAGAGATTCCGGCGACAGTCAGGTACTGTGGGTGCACTGGAAGTTGATCGAATGACGGCATCCTGGCCTTTCGGCCCCGGTGATCGGAGGAGCAATATTTGTCGCCAATAGCCGATGGTATTCTAGCGCCAAACAGATCAGCAACATCGCAGGGACGTGCAGGAATAACTGGGCGATTGCTGCTACTCCTTTTCCTGGTGAACCTGGCCTTCACGGGTCTCCTGAGCATTGCACACGACAAAGCTTCGGAGGACGCGCTGGTTTACTATGCTTCAGCGGTCAACCTTTTCGAAGGAGAGGGATTCTCGCGAGACTTCAAGGTCGACCCGGCGACGCCCGGCGTAACACCACCCTTTGAGAGTCAGGGGCGCGTTTTGTTCCCCTTCTTAGCCTCATTGGCTTTTCGGATATTTGGCGTGTCGCTCGCCACATCCAATTTGGTTGCCGCCTTCTTTAAGTCCTGTCTGGTCGTCCCCATTGTCCTGATCGGGAAAGACCTGTTCCAAGATGACGCCATGGGTCTTGTGGCCGGCGTCATGTACACGGTGAACCCGGCCTACATGTCTTTAGGCATTCTGACCATGCCGGAGACTACCACAGCATTCTTTTATTACCTGGCAATTCTGTTTATTGTGGCATATTACAAGAAGTCACGCCCATTCCTGATGGTGTTGGCCGGACTCGCCGCTTCTCTGTCCTACCTGGCCCGGCCTGAAGGGCTATTCTTGCTTATCCTGGGCATTGCCACGGTGCTGATGGGAAGGCGACGCTGGGAAGACGCTCTTTTCTTCTTGCTCTTTCCTGCATTGACTCTTACACTGGGGAACTGGCTCATCTTTGGTCGGATAGCGAGCATTTCACCATATCAGACATCCCTGGTGCTGTTGCCAGACTGGACCGATTTCTATGTTCTGGAAAGGTTCACTCCAGCTGCTTATCTTGATCGGGTAGGTGGAATTTCGGGCGCCCTGGCCGTGCGTATCTACAACTGCCTGCTGTTTCTGAAAAACAGCTTTGCCGATGGCCTGTGGCTTGATCGGCGCGTAGGCCTTCTGCCTTTCACTTTTATCATTCCAATATTCGCCTCTCTGTTCAGGGCCGCGCCGCGTAGAGACCGAGCCTATCTCTATGTGCTGAGCCTGTTCGTGGCCGCTCAGATGCTGTTCACAATAGGCTATCCTGGATATCCTCGCATGAGCGCAGACTTTCGACATGGGCAGACCGTCGGGCCATTCGTGCTCATTTTGGCGTCGGCAGGCCTGGTGCATTTGTGGCGCGGTTGCCGACAGATCAAGGTGAAACCGGCGATTCAGACTGTGTGCAGGATGGTTGGCTATCTGCTGGCAGCTCATTACACCCTCTTCGCCATCGTCTTCTTATCTCTTATATTGAACGAGGCTCTATGGACTCCCACGGTCCGCACAGCGCTGGTCCAGGGCGCGACGTGGATTCGAGATAACCTTCCGGGCGACGCGGTCATTATGACACGCAAACCGGCAGTTGTACATTACTTCTCCCAACGTCCGGCCATTATCATCCCCACCGCGCCTTATGCCGACATCATGGCATACGCCCAAGGACACGGTGTGACAC